>NZ_CALBEX010000433.1 GCF_937889215.1 uncultured Limnohabitans sp. | reverse complement strand
GCGCGGGTCGTTCAGGCCCATCAAGCGGCTCACAATCACCGCAAAACTGAGCGAACCCAGCACATAACTGACCAACACCACGGCCACCGGAATCAACGCATCCATCCAAAGCTCCCTTGTTCTTGTACGGGCGTCATTCTGCCAGTGCGCAGTTCACCGGCTGGGCGCCAAGCAAACGCACACACACCTGGGGGTCGATGCCCACCAGATAACCGCGCCTGCCGCCGTTGATGCAAATGCGCGGCAAGGCGAGGATGGTTTCTTCGATGAAAACCGGCATGGTACGTCGCGTGGCGAAGGGCGAGGTGCCGCCCACCAAGTAGCCGCTGAGCCGATTGGCCACCTCGGGCGCACAAGGCTCGACCGATTTCAAACCGATCTGCCGCGCCAGGTTTTTGGTGGACACCTTGCAGTTGCCGTGCATCAAGACCACCAAGGGTTTGGCGTCCTGGTCTTGCATGATCAAGGTTTTGACGACCGTAAAAGGGTCCATGCCCAACACCTGCGCGCTGTGCTGGGCCCCGCCGTGCTCCAGGTACTCGTAGGGGTGCTCGGTGAAACTCACCCCCTGCTGGCGCAAGAGTGCCGTGGCTGGGGTTTCGCTGACCTTGTCTTTTTTGGCCATCGCCTCAGATCACAAAGCGGGGTCGCGCATTTCCCAACGGATCTCGTCAATCGCCTTGAGCACCTCGGGCGTCAGCTGGGTGCTCCAGGCGGCCAAGTCTTCGTTCAGCTGCGCCAGCGACGTCACACCGATGATGGTGCTGGCCACACTCCAGCGGTGGTAGCAAAACGCCAGCGCCATCTGGGTGGGTGTCATGCCGTTGTCGCGTGCCAACTGGTTGTAACGGCGGGCAGCGGCCAAGGCCTCCGGGCGGCCCCAGCGCTGCTTGCGCATCGAGTCGTAGCGGGCAATGCGGCCGCCATCGGGCACCAAGGGGCCCTTCAAATCGTCGTGGTCATACTTGCCCGTGAGCAGACCAAACGCCAATGGCGAATAGGCCAGCATCGACACGTTCAGGCGGTAGCAGGTTTCGTCCAGCCCGTTGTCGTAAGTGCGGCTCACCAAGGCATAAGGGTTTTGCACCGTGGCCACACGGGGCAAGCCGTGCTGCTCGGCCAGGCGCACAAATTCGTGCACGCCGTAGGGCGTTTCATTGGACAGCCCGATGTAGCGCACCTTGCCCGCCTGAACCAGCTTGGACAGCGCTTCGAGCTGCTCGTGGATCGAGGTGCCTGGCTTGTCCTTGGCCGGGTCGAAATACGTCATGCCAAACACCGGCGCATGGCGCTCAGGCCAGTGGATTTGGTACAAATCGATCACATCGGTTTGCAGGCGGCGCAGGCTCGCGTCGCAAGCGTTGAGGATGTCTTGCCCGGTCATGCCCGTGCCCTCACGGATCCAAGGCATGCCCCGCGAAGGGCCGGCCACTTTGGTGGCCAGCACCAGTTTTTCGCGGGCACCGGGGTGCTTGGCGAACCAGTTGCCAATGAAGGTCTCGGTCGCCCCGCAGGTCTCAGCCGAAGCAGGAACGGCGTACATCTCGGCCGTGTCAATGAAGTTGATGCCAGCCTCCAGCGAGCGGTCCAGGATGGCATGGGCGTCGGCTTCGCTGACCTGCTGGCCAAAGGTCATGGTGCCCAAGCAAATGGGGGTGACTTGCAAATCGGACTGGCCGAGTTGAACGAGTTTCATGGTGTTTCCTGTGGATTTGGCAATGGTGAAAGGCAAGCCGCACTCGGGCTGGCCCAGTTGGGTCTTATTTTGTCACGGGTGGGCTCAGTTATTTGTCGCCGAAGCTCTCGCCTCCTCTTGCAAGCGCAGCACCCGGCGCTGCACTTTGCCCGTGGTGGTCATGGGCAGTTGGTCAATGAACTCGATCTCTTTGGGGTATTCATAAGGGGCCAGCAAACCCTTCACATGGGCCTGCAGTTCGCGGCGCACCTCGTCGTCAAAGCCGGCCTGGCCGGGCCCGACGGGCCTGCGGGCCAGCCAGTCGGGTGACAACACCACATAGGCCTTGACCAACGCCCCCCTGTCCTTGTCGGGCTTGGGCACCACAGCGGCGTTCTGCACGGCCGGGTGTTTGACCAGGCAGTTCTCGATCTCGCCGGGGCCAATGCGGTATCCGGCTGCTTTGAACATGTCGTCGGTGCGGCCTTGGTACCAAAGGTAGCCATCCTCGTCCGCCACCGCCATGTCGCCGGTGCGGCACCAGTTGCCTGTGTATTTGGCTTCGGTTGCCTTGTCGTTGTTCCAATAGCCCAAAAAGAACACCGGGTCTGGGTGACCGTGCACATCGAAGCGGTTCACCGCCACTTCACCCGGCGTGCCGACGGGGCACAAATGCCCAGCGTCGTCGATGACCGCGACCTGGTGACCCGGATAGCCTTTGCCCATGCTGCCGGGCTTGGCCGGCCACAGGCGGGTGCAGTTGCCCACCACGTAGTTGATCTCGGTCTGGCCAAACATCTCGTTCACCGTGACGCCCAGTTGCGCTTGGCAGTAACCAAAGACCGCATCGCCCACCGCTTCGCCCGCGCTCATCATGGCTTGCAGCTTCAGGCGGTAGCGGGCTTTGACATCGGGCACGGCCTTCATCATGGCTTTGAGCGCGGTGGGGAACAAAAAGGTGTGTGTCACGCCGTGGCTTTGCAAAATCTCGAAGGCCGCTTCGGGTGAAAAGCGCCCGTTGAAGGCCACGATGGGCCGACCAAAGTAGAGGCTCGGCAGCAAGGCGTCCATCAAGCCACCCGTCCAGGCCCAGTCGGCAGGCGACCAGAACACCGCTTTGGACGGGCGACTGGCATCCGCCGGGTCAAAACCAAACCAGTTTTGGCTGCACACAAAACCCGTCAAGTTGCCAATCAACGCCCGGTGCGGGATGAGTCCGCCCTTGGGGTTGCCGGTGGTGCCGCTGGTGTAGATCAGTACGGCAGGGTCGTCGGCCAAGGTGCTCACGGCTTTGAACGATGCGGCTTGGCTGGCCACGGCTTGCGCGTAATCCAGGTCGGCCAGCGGCCCGGCCTGCCCCACGCCGATCAGGCTTTGCAAGCCGGGGCATTCGGGGCGGGCCTGCTGCAAGGCCTGAATGGTGGATTCGTCGCACACGGCCACACGGGCCTGGCTGTCGTTGATGCGAAAGGACAGCGCCTCGGGGCCGAACAACATGGACAGCGGCATGGCCACCGCGCCCATTTGCAGCACCGCCATGTAGGCCACAGCCGTCTCAAAGCGCTGGGGCAGCACAATCGCCACCCGGTCACCGCGCCGCACGCCTTGGCCCTGCAGCACCCGGCTCAGGCGGTTGGCCGCGCTTTGCAACTGGCCAAATGTCCAGCTTTGGCCCAAGCCCTGCCCGGCCACATGTTCACGGATGGCGGTGCGCCTCGCCGTGGCGGGCCGCGCAGCCCACTGGCCGCAGCAAGCTTGCGCCATGTTGAAGCGCTTGGGCACTTTCCAACCGAAACCTTGGTGAATGGCCGCATAGCGGTCGGCGCTTGGCGGGAGGGTGTGGTCCTGGTTGCGACTGACGCTCATCGTGTGTCTCCTTATGATCGAAAGTATGTACCAAGTTCAACGCCAATCACAAAGCCTGATGGTGCCGCTGCGCGGCTGCCGCTACCACGTCCGCCAATGGGGCACGCCCCAGCCAGGTGCCACCCCTTTGGTTCTGGCCCACGGCTGGATGGACGTGGCCGCTTCCTGGCAATTCATGGTGGATGCTTTCAGCGAAGCCTATGCACAGCAGCGCCCGATCATTGCCATGGATTGGCGCGGCTACGGCCTGACCGAAGCCCCAAGCACAGACAGCTATTGGTTCCCCGACTACCTGGCCGACCTGGACGCCCTGCTCGACACCCTGTACCCCGGCCAAGCCATTGACCTGGTGGGCCACAGCATGGGCGGCAATGTGGTGATGATGTATGCCGGCGCTCGCCCCCAGCGGATTCGCCGACTCGTCAACCTCGAAGGCTTTGGCCTGGCCGCCACCCAGTCTGAACAAGCCCCGGCCCGCATGGGCCAGTGGCTCGATGAAGTCAAAAAACAGCGCGCTGGCGACAACGACCTCAAACCCTACCCCGATGCGGCGGGTGTGGCGGCCCGCTTGATGAAAACCAACCGCCGACTGGGCCAAGGCCAAGCCGATTGGTTGGCCCAGCACTGGGCACAGGTGGGCCCGGATGGCCAGTGGCGAATTTTGGGCGACGCGGCGCACAAGGTGGTCAACCCTTACCTGTTTCAAGTCAATGAGGCCTTGGCGATGTACCGGAACATTCGTGCACCCGTGTTGGCGGTAGAGGCCTCGGATGACTCGCTGAGCCAGTGGTGGAAGGGCAAATACACTTTGGCTGAGTTTCATGAACGGCTGAAGGCCGTGGCCGTGTTGGAAAAAGCCGTGATTGATGACGCGGGCCACATGTTGCACCATGACCAGCCCCAACAGTTGGCTGCATTGATAGAAAAATTCACAGCGTGAAAGACTCTAGAATTCGATCGACTCCAATTTCAGCCTCTGACCCGCCATGCCCTTGACCTCCCCCCTCCGATTGATCTCGACCGTGGCTTTGACCGCCGCCTGCACGCTGGCTCAGGCCGAAACGGCGCAACGCTTCTGCCCTGAATTTTTGGCGGTGCAAGGCGCGCCCGCGCCAGACCACCGGGGTGAAATCACGTTTTCGCCTTACACCTTTCACTGGAGCAAAAGCGGTGAACACAAAAAACTTGGTGCTGGTGGCGATCGACGAGCAACTGCCCGGCAACCGTTTGTGTGGCATCAGCTTTTTCAGCAACTCTTTTGGCCAGCCCACCGTTTATGCGTACGCCGGCCAACAGTTCAACCACCTGCTGGGCGTGCCCCAACTGTTTGCCAAAGTCACGGCTGGCTTGATGTACGGCTATGTTGCCCCTTACGAAGACAAAGTGCCCCTCAACTACCGTGGTTTTTCGCCTGCCATCATTCCCGCGCTGGGCTACAAGCTGACACCCCACGATTCGGTGCAAGTGAAATTGTTGGGCGCGGCGGCCGTGATGTTCTCTTACGGCCGAAGCTTCTGAGGGGCAAAGCATGGTTTTGCAGCCCAAGTCATGAGAAAATGTCCGGTTTACCGAACCGGACATTTTTCCCATGGACGCAGAACACATCAACCAAATTGGCGCATCCCTCACAGACCTGACCGCTCGTACCCACGAGTTACGGGGGTATCTTTGACTACGATGCCAAATCTGAACGGCTGAGAACCGTCAACGCATCGCTCGAAGATCCCTCGGTCTGGAATGATCCGAAAAAAGCCCAAGAATTGGGCAAAGAGAAAAAAGCCCTCGATGGCGTGGTGGTCACCATCACCAACCTGACCCGCGAGTTGGCCGACAACCTTGAACTGTTCGAGATGAGCAAGGAAGAAGGCGACGACGACGGTCTGCTGACCATCGAGGCAGAAACCGCCAAGCTGACCCAGCTCGTTGAAGACTTAGAGTTTCGCCGCATGTTCCGCCACGAGGCCGACCCGCTCAACTGCTTTGTTGACATCCAGGCGGGCGCTGGTGGCACCGAAGCCTGCGACTGGGCCAGCATGCTGCTGCGCCAGTACATCAAATACGCCGAGCGCAAGGGCTTCAAGGCCACGGTGGAAGACGAAACGCCGGGCGACACCGCGGGCATCAAGGGCGCGACCATCAAGATCGAGGGCGAGTACGCTTTTGGCCTGCTGCGCACCGAAACCGGCGTGCACCGCTTGGTGCGCAAAAGCCCGTTTGACTCGTCGGGCGGCCGCCACACCTCATTCGCCTCCTTGTTTGTTTACCCCGAGATTGATGATTCGATCGAGATCAACATCAACCCGGCTGACGTGCGCACCGACACCTTCCGCGCCAGCGGCGCGGGTGGTCAGCACATCAACAAGACCGACTCTGCGGTGCGATTGACGCACATCCCCACGGGCATTGTGGTGCAGTGCCAAGACGGCCGAAGCCAGCACAGCAACCGCGATGTGGCTTGGCAACGCCTGCGCTCGCGCTTGTATGACTTTGAAATGCGCAAGCGCATGGAAGAGCAGCAAAAGCTGGAAGACACCAAGACCGATGTGGGCTGGGGTCACCAGATCCGCAGCTATGTGCTGGACAACAGCCGCATCAAGGATTTGCGCACCAACGTCGAAATTTCGGCCACCCAAAAGGTGCTCGATGGCGACCTCGATGCGTTCATCGAAGCCTCACTGAAACAAGGCCTCTGATCTGCTCAGACCTCAACAAAAACGGAGTTAGTGATGCGTGAAGGACAACCCACCGCGATCCAGCGCGAGGCGTACACCGCCCCGGCTTTTTGGGTCGACACCGTCGATCTGACCTTTGATCTGGACCCGGCCAAAACCCGTGTCCTGAACAAAATGCGCCTGCGCCGCAACCCCGACGTGACGGCTCAGCCGCTGCGTCTGGACGGCGAAGACCTGAATTTGGCCCGCGTGTTGGTCAACGGCGGTGGTACCTCGTTCAAGATGGACGGCAATCAGTTGGTGCTGGAGAACCTGCCCGAAGGCCACGAGCCCTTCGATCTGGAAATCTTCACCACCTGCAACCCCGAGAAGAACACCCAGCTGATGGGCTTGTACGTCAGCCAGGGCACCTTCTTCACGCAATGCGAGGCCGAGGGTTTTAGACGCATCACCTATTTCCTGGACCGCCCGGACGTGATGGCCAGCTTCACCGTCATGCTGCGCGCTGACAAGGCCAAATACCCTGTGCTGCTGAGCAACGGCAACCTGGTCGAGCAAGGTGCGCTGGAGGACGGCCCCAACGGCCTGAGGCATTTTGCCAAATGGGTCGATCCGCACAAAAAGCCCTGCTATTTGTTCGCACTGGTCGCCGGCCAATTGGTGGCCCGCGAGCAACGCATACTGAGCCGCTCGGGCACCGAACACTTGCTGCAAGTGTTCGTGCGCCCCGGCGATCTGGACAAGACCGAACACGCGATGAACTCGCTCATGGCCAGCGTGGCTTGGGACGAAGCCCGCTTTGGCCTGCCGCTGGACTTGGAGCGCTTCATGATCGTCGCCACCAGCGACTTCAACATGGGCGCGATGGAAAACAAGGGCCTGAACATCTTCAACACCAAATACGTGTTGGCGAACCCGGCCACAGCCACTGACGCAGACTTTGGCAACATCGAAAGCGTGGTGGGCCACGAGTACTTTCACAACTGGACCGGCAACCGCATCACCTGCCGCGACTGGTTCCAGCTGTCCCTGAAAGAAGGCCTCACGGTCTTTCGCGACCAGGAGTTCAGCCAAGACATGGCGGGCGAGACGAGTGCCCGCGCCGTCAAGCGGATCGAAGACGTGCGTGTCCTGCGTACCGTGCAGTTTGCCGAAGACGCCGGCCCCATGGCCCACCCGGTGCGCCCCGACAGCTATGTCGAGATCAACAACTTCTACACCGTCACCATCTACGAAAAAGGCTCCGAAGTCGTACGCATGATGCAGACCTTGGTGGCCAGCCCCGCTGACCTGCAAGGGCGTGACGGCTTTGCCAAGGGCATGAAGCTCTACTTTGAGCGCCACGACGGCCAGGCGGTGACCTGCGACGACTTTGCGCAAGCCATTGCCGACGCCAACCCGGACTCGGCGCTGGGGCAAAACCTGAGCACCTTCAAGCGCTGGTACAGCCAGGCGGGCACCCCGCGCCTGCAAGCGCGTAGTGTCTACAACGCGGCCGAGCGCAGCTACACCCTCACGCTCAGCCAAAGCTGCCACGCCACACCCGGCCAGGACAGCAAACAGCCCTTCGTGATCCCGGTCACGCTGGGCCTGCTCAGCCGCGACGGCAAGCCACTGCCCCTGCAGTTGGCCGATGCCGCCGATGCGTTGCCACAGCGAACCGTGGTCCTGACCGAAGCCAGCGCCAGCTACACCTTTGTGAACATCGACAGCGAACCTGTGCCATCACTGCTGCGCGCCTTCAGCGCCCCGGTGGTGCTCGAAGACGGCCTGAACGCCGATGACCTGCTGATCTTGCTGGCCCACGACAACGACCCCTTCAACCAATGGGAAGCAGGCCAACGCTTGATGCTCCAAAGCGCGCTCGATGCTGTCCAGCAAAACAAGGACTTGACAGGCCAGCCCGTGCTGTCTGAGGCCTTGGTGAGCGCTTTGCGCAATGTGCTGCGCCACCCCACGCTGGATGCTGCATTCAAGGACTTGGCACTCACGCTGCCCAGCGAAAACTACATCGCCGACCAGCTGGATGTGGTGGACCCACAGCGTGTCCATGCCCTGCGTGAAAACATGCGCCTGCAACTGGCCACAGCCTTGCAAGCCGACTGGGATTGGGCATGGCACGCGCACAAACACAACGGTGCCTACAAGCCCGATGCCCAGTCCAGCGGCCGCCGCGCTCTGGCGGGTCTGGCCATGGGCATGCTCTGCGTGGCCGCCGTGCACAGCGGCGATGCCATCACACCTGGGCGCGTTTACCAACAGTTCAAAGACGCCAGCAACATGACCGACCGCTTCAACGCGCTGTCGGCCCTGGTGGTCAGTGGTCATGGGCTGGCACAAGACGCCTTGGCCTTGTTCCACAAAATGTTCCAGCACGAGGCCTTGGTCATCGACAAATGGTTTGCCCTGCAAGCCAGCGCACCCGACCGCGGCGGCGACGTGCTGCCCCGCGTGCGCCAGCTCATGCTGCACCCAGACTTCAGCCTGCGCAACCCCAACCGCGCCCGCAGCCTGATTTTC
>NZ_CALBEX010000432.1 GCF_937889215.1 uncultured Limnohabitans sp. | reverse complement strand
TGGCCGTGCCCGCCAAAGGCTCGCGGATGATGCCGCTGAAGAACGACGAAGCTGCGCCATTGGGCTTGCCAGGGCGCACGGCCACCGTCATCAGGCGTGCGGCGCGACCGTCGATGTAGCCCTTGCGGGTGTAGTCGGCCACCATGTACTCGATCATCAGCTTGTGCGTGCCGTACGAGGTTTGCGGCGTGGGCAAGGTGGTGTCGGCCACCAGCGCCGGCATGGGGTTGGCCGCATCGGGGCCGAACACGGCGACCGAACTGGCAAAGACCAAGCGCGATGCCTTACCGGACGCACGGATGCTGTCAAGCAGCAAGCGCGAGCTGTCCACGTTCGAGCGCAAGCCCAAGTCAAAGTCGAGTTCACATTCGCCCGACACTGCAGACGCGAGGTGGAACACGCCGTCAAAGCCGCTCTTGAACAAATCGCCTTGCTCCAGCATGGGGCCTGCGTGGCCTTTGACGCGCGGGTCGGCCAACAGATCAGCCGGTGCAGGGAACAGGTCGGCAATGACCAACTCGCTCACGGTCTGGCCATTGAGTTGGCCGCGTTTCAAAATTTCGCGGGCCAGTCGTGCGCCCAAAAATCCGGCACCGCCGGTGATCAAAATACGCATGGTTTTTCCTTGGAAATCAGTGGTTGTCTTTGGGCACAGCCGAGCCGCGCTGGCCGACCAGAAAGTCCATGTCTGCGCCTTCGTCGGCTTGCAACACATGGTCGATGTAGAGCTTCCAGTAGCCCGAATTCATGGCCGGTGCAGGCTTTTCCCACAGGGACAAGCGGCGCGCCAGCTCTTCATCGCTGATGAGCAACTGCAGTTTTCGCTCGGGCACGTTCAGCTCAATCATGTCGCCGTTTTGCACCACGGCCAAGGGGCCACCGGCAGCAGCTTCGGGTGTGGTGTGCAGCACCACGGTGCCATAAGCCGTGCCGCTCATGCGTGCGTCTGAGATGCGGACCATGTCGGTGATGCCTTTGCGCAGCACTTTGGGCGGCAGGGGCATGTTGCCCACCTCGGCCATGCCAGGGTAGCCTTTGGGGCCGCAGTTCTTCAGCACCAAAATGCAGTTTTCGTCGACGTCCAAGCTTTCGTCGTCGATGCGTTTGTGGAAGTCGTTGCTGTCTTCAAACACCACGGCGCGACCGGTGTGCACCATCAGCGCGGGCGTGGCCGCGCTGGGCTTGATGACCGCGCCACGGGGTGCCAGGTTGCCGCGCAGGATGGCGATGCCGGCTTTCTCTTTGAACGGGGCTTCGAATGTTTTGATGACGCGGGGGTCGTAGTTGACGGCATTGGCGTTGTTCTCGGCCACGGTCTTGCCGCTCACGGTCACGATGTCTTTGTGCAGCAGGTGCTCGATTTCTTTCATCACCACCGGCAGGCCACCGGCGTAGCAGAAGTCTTCCATCAGGTGTTCGCCAGACGGTTGAAGGTTCAAGAGGCAAGGCAGCTCACTGCCCAGGCGCTCGAAATCGTCCACGGTGAGCTTCAGACCCAATCGTCCTGCAATCGCGATCAAGTGGATCACGGCGTTGGTTGAGCCGCCAATGGCGGCCAGCGTGCGGATGGCATTCTCAAAGGCTTCGCGGGTCAGCACTTTGCTGATGGTCTGGTCGGTGTGCACCATCTCCACAATGCGGCGACCCGCATCGCGGGCCAACACATTGCGGCGGCCATCCACCGCCGGGTAAGCGGCGTTGCCGGGCAGGCCAATGCCCAGGGCTTCGACCATGCTGGCCATGGTGCTGGCGGTGCCCATGGTCATGCAGTGGCCGTGGCTGCGGTGCATGCAGCTTTCGGCTTCAAAAAACTCTTGCAGCTTGAGCGTGCCGGCGCGCACCTGCTCGCTCATGCTCCACACGCCTGTGCCCGAGCCCAGCTCCTGGCCGCGCCATTTGCCGCTGAGCATGGGGCCGCCGCTCACGCCGATGGTC
>NZ_CALBEX010000431.1 GCF_937889215.1 uncultured Limnohabitans sp. | reverse complement strand
CGTGCCAGTCCAGCATTTCGGATGCGGCTTGCTGCAACACAGCCTCGGGCATGACGGCGGGACCCGCCGAGAAGTTGAACGCGCGCCCCATCACTTATTCCGCTGCAGGTGCGCTGTCGTCTGTCGGGACCTCAGCGTCGCCTTCGGCGGCATTGGCGTCGTTTTCCACGATGCGTTGCAGGCCTGACAGCTTGGCACCATCGTCCAGACCGATCAAAGTCACACCTTGTGTGGCGCGGCCCAGTTCGCGGATTTCAGAAACGCGTGTTCGCACCAAAACGCCTGTGTCGGTGATGAGCATGATCTCGTCATCGGCGTGCACCAAAGTAGCGGCCACGACTTTGCCGTTGCGCTCGGATTGCTGGATGGCGATCATGCCCTTGGTGCCGCGGCCGTGGCGCGTGTATTCGGTGATGCTGGTGCGCTTGCCGTAGCCGTTTTCTGTGGCCGTCAGCACGCTGGCGCGGGCTTTGACCTCGTCCGCCGGGGCATCGGGGTTTTCTTGTTCCGAGACCAACATGGCGATCACGCTTTGGTGGTCTTCGATCATCATGCCGCGCACACCGCGTGCACTGCGGCCCAGCGGCCGCACATCGTTTTCGTCAAAACGCACAGCTTTGCCGCCGTCGCTGAACAGCATCACGTCGTGCTGACCATCGGTCAGCGCCGCACCTACCAAAAAGTCGCCGTCGTCCAGGTTGACGGCAATGATGCCGCCCTTGCGGGGGTTGCTGAATTCATCGAGCGATGTCTTCTTGACCGTGCCCATGGAGGTGGCCATGAAGACGTATTGGTTCTCGGGGAAGGTGCGCGCCTCGCCGGTCAGGGCCAGCACCACGTTGATCTTTTCGCCTTCTTGCAACGGAAACATGTTGACGATTGGACGGCCACGTGAGCCGCGCGAACCGGCAGGCACTTCCCAGACCTTGAGCCAATACAGACGGCCCCGGTTGGAGAAGCACAGCAAATAGTCGTGCGTGTTGGCGATGAAGAGCTGGTCGATCCAGTCGTCTTCTTTGGTCGCTGCGGCTTGCTTGCCACGGCCACCGCGTTTTTGTGCGCGGTATTCACTCAGCGGCTGGCTCTTGATGTAACCGCTGTGGCTGAGCGTGACCACCATGTCGGTGGGTGTGATCAGGTCCTCGGTGGACAGGTCTTGCGCGCTGTGCTCGATTTCGCTGCGGCGAGCGCCGATTTTGGTTTGGCCAAATTCCTGGCGCACGGTGCCCAGCTCGTCGCCAATGATGGTCGACACGCGCTCTGGCTTGGCCAGAATGTCCAGCAGGTCTTCGATCTCGGTCATGACCTCTTTGTATTCGGCCACGATCTTGTCTTGTTCCAGCCCGGTCAGGCGTTGCAAGCGCATCTGCAAAATCTCTTGCGCTTGTGTGTCCGACAGGCGGTACAAGCCGTCTTGGCCCAGGCCGTATTCGCGCTCCAGACCTTCTGGGCGGTAGTCGTCGGCATTGACCACCGAGCCATCGTCACGGGCGCGGGTCAGCATGGTGCGCACCATCTGGCTGTCCCATGCGCGGGTCATCAACTCGGCCTTGGCCGCGGGCGGTGTGGGCGCGCCGCGGATGATGGCGATGAAGTCGTCGATGTTGGCCAAGGCCACGGCCAAGCCTTCCAGCACATGGCCACGGTCGCGCGCTTTGCGCAGCTCGAACACCGTGCGCCGTGTCACCACTTCGCGGCGGTGCTGCAAGAAGACCTGGATCAGGTCTTTCAGGTTGCACAGCTTGGGCTGGCCGTCGATCAAGGCCACCATGTTCATGCCGAAGGTG
>NZ_CALBEX010000430.1 GCF_937889215.1 uncultured Limnohabitans sp. | reverse complement strand
GGACGCGGGGTTGAACATCTCCGACAGGAATTGTTCGGAGCCCGCATCACCGTGCAGCACCGAGTTTTCGCCGCCTTCTTCGTAGTTCAAGACAAACTGCACCGCCACGCGGGCGCCGCCGGGCCACTGGGCGTGCGGCACATGGCGGCCGTAGCCAATCAGGTCGCGGGGGTAGGGGAGGGTGCTGTCGTAGGTGCTCATGGTCGTTTGCGATTTAAGCCAAGGCCAGGGAAATGTCGTGCGTGGGCACTTTGCGGTCAAAAGTCAGGCTGGCTTCGACGTGCAGCAGGTGTTCGTGCATCAGGCGCACGGCCAGGTCCGAGTTCTTCGCCTCAAAAGCGGCCACCAAGGCCACATGCTCGTCGGTGGAGTGTTCGGCCTCGTTGCGCGACTGGTACATGAGCGTGATCAGGGCGCAGCGCGAGATCAACTCGCCCAGCACTTGGTCCAGCACGTCGTTGTTCATGAGCTCGGCCATGCGCACATGGAAGTCGCCCAGCAACTCGGTGCGCCCGGTGATGTCGCCTTGCGTCACCGCCTCACGTTCTTGCTGGATGTGTTCTCTGAGCGCAGTGATTTGCTCAGGCGTGACCTGCTGCACAAAGGCGCGGGTCATCTCGGCTTCGAGCATGCGGCGCACGGCAAACACCTGTTGTGCTTCTTCGACCGAGGGGGCCGCCACAAACGCGCCGCGAGCAGGCTCCAGACGGATCAGGCGGTTTTGCGACAGCTGAAACAGCGCTTGGCGCACCAGCGTGCGCGAGACGCCAAAGTGGTCGGCCAGCTTTTGCTCGGCCAGTTTCGAGCCAGGCAAAAGCCGGTGCTCCACGATGGCGCGGGTCAGCGATTCGACGATGTGGTGCGTGGTGGAAGTTTCCATGTCTCGCGGTCCCTTGGGGCTTTTGCCCGGGTGTTTTTGTGTCGGTGGATGAAATCATAGCCACCAAAAGCAAAATTGTATACACTTCGGTCGACCGGTTTGTAGGGCTTTTCAAAGCCGTGCCAAAACCACCCTTTTTTGACCCCTATTCAAGACAAGCGAGCACACCATGGGATTGAGCACACACGTTCTGGACACCATGCACGGCTGCCCCGCAGCGGGCATGCAGGTGGCCCTCTACACCACGCAAGGCGAGCAGGCCACCTTGGTCAAAAGCTTCACCCTCAACCACGATGGGCGCAACCCTGACGGCATGCTGTATGACCACGCCAGCCTGCGCAAAGGCACTTACCGTTTGGTCTTTAATGTGAGCGACTACTTCAAAGCCAAAGGCGTGGAACTGCCCGAGCCCAATTTCCTGAACCGCGTGTCGCTGGACTTTGGAGTCGCCCACGAAGACCAGCACTACCATGTGCCCCTGTTGGCCAGCCCTTGGAGTTACTCGACTTATCGGGGGTCTTGAAAGCCAACGAGGCTTGGCCCCGGTGAAACGGCCCCAACGGGTCTGTTGACCAGACGGAGATTCAGCTCAGTTTGACTTTGGACAGGTCAAAACTGGGTTTCGGCGTCTTCAGCTTCATGTTTTCCAGGGTCTGCACGATCAGCCCGGCCACGAAGCTGTCGCGGTAAGGCTTGCTGTCGGCGGGCACCACATACCAAGGCGATTCGGGCGTGCTGGTGGCGCTCAGGGCCTCTTCGTAGGCTTGGGTGAATTGGGGCCAAAGATCGCGGTCGTCAAAGTCCGAAGGCTGCAGCTTCCAATGTTTGCGCGGGTCGTCCAGCCGGGCTTGCAGGCGTTTCTTTTGTTCGGATTTGGAGATGTGCAAATAGCACTTCAACACGGAGATGCCCGCGTCTTGCAGCAAAGACTCGAAGTGCAGGATGTTGTCGTACCGTTTTTGGCAGGTTTTCTCGTCAATCAGGCCCCGCACGCGGGTGACCAGCACGTCTTCGTAATGGCTGCGGTTGAAAATCACCATTTCGCCACGCGCAGGTGCTTTGGCGTGGATGCGCCACAAAAAATCATGGCGGCTTTCCAGCTCAGTGGGCACGCCAAAGGCTTCGGCCCGCACGCCCGAGGGGCTGACATGGGTGAAAACGCTGCGGATCACGCCATCCTTGCCCGCCGTGTCCATGCCCTGAAACACCACCAGCAAGCCCCGTGTTTTGGCTGCATGCAGGGTGCTTTGCAGTTTGTCGAGCTTTTCGCCCATGTCGACCAAGTGGTCATCCAATTCACTGTTTGAGGGGAGTTTTTTGGACGGAGGCTCGGTGTCAAAGTCCGAAAGTTGGCATTTGCGCTTGGGCAAAACATACCAAGGGGTGTAGTCTTTGGATTGCATCCTGACAGTGTAGGCACTTTCTCAGGTCCGGCCCGTTCGCTGGCGCACCGATCTATTTGTGTGCCCAGCGCTTGGAGGGCTGGGCATCTTGGGGTCAACTCACTAAAATCAGGCTTTTACCGTTTATTTACCATTCCCCGCACCATGACCCAAGTCACCAACACCGTGCGCTTTGTGCTCGACGGCCAAATCGTCGAAGCCCAAGGCAAGCGCCGCACCACCACTGTTCTGGATTACCTGCGCGAGCAGCTGCACCGCACTGGCACCAAAGAGGGCTGCGCCGAAGGCGATTGCGGTGCTTGCGTGGTCATGGTGGGTGAACTCAACGCGGCTGGCACGGGCGTGGACTATGTGGCCACCAACGCCTGTATCCAGCTGCTGCCTTCGCTGGACGGCAAATCGGTGAAAACCGTCGAGAGCCTTAAAAAAGCCGACGGCAGCATGCACCCTGTTCAAGAAGAAATGGTCAAGTGCCACGGCTCGCAGTGCGGCTTTTGCACGCCTGGCATCGTCATGAGCTTGGTGAACTTGGTGCAGGTTTTGCCCACCCCCAACCGCCAGCAAATCACCGATTCGCTGAGCGGCAACCTGTGCCGCTGCACGGGCTACAAGCCGATCATCGAATCGGCCGCCAAGGCCTGCGCCAAGCCGGCGGCGCTCAAGCTTGACGACAGCGCCGATGTGCCTTTGCTCAAAGAAATTCAGCGCTCCAAAGTGCCCACGCTGAGCCTGGATGGCGACATCATCGTGCAGCCGGTGGTGCGCACCAAAAAGGGCAACGAATTTGTCTCGCCCGCCACCCTCGCCGAAGTCGCTGACTATTTGGTGAAAAACCCCACCACCACTTTGCTGGCGGGCAGCACCGAAATTGGCCTGCAGGTGAACAAGCAGTTCTCACGCCCAGACCACATCATGTATTTGGGCAACGTGGCCGAGCTGCGCCAAGTGACCGAAACCGCCAGCGCTTGGCGCATTGGCGCGGCCGTGTCGCTCACGCAAGTCGAAGCGCTGGTGGCCCAGGCCTACCCCGATTTCACCGAAGTGCTGCGCCGCTTTGGCTCGCCGCCCATCCGCTCCACTGCCACGCTGGCGGGCAACATCGCCAACGGCTCGCCGATTGGCGACACCATGCCTTGCCTGATGGCGCTGGGTGCCAGCCTGGTGCTGCGCTGTGGCGACAAGACCCGCAAGGTGCTGCTCGACAACTTCTACACTGGCATGAAGAAAAACGTGATGGAGCTCGGCGAGTTCATCGAAGCCGTCGAATTGCCCAAGCCGGTGGCGGGCCAAGTGTTCCGCGCCCACAAGGTGAGCAAGCGTTTTGAACAAGACATTTCAGCTACCTGCGCCGCCATCAGTTACACGCTGAAAGACGGCAAGTTGAGCGGCGTGAAACTGGCCTACAACGGCTTGGCCCCATCGCCCTGCCGCGCGCCGAAGCTGGAAGCCGTGCTGGAAGGTCAATTGCCCGCTGATGTGAAAGCGGCTGATTTGGATGCCGCGATTGCCGCCAGCTTCACCGCGCGCGACGGCTTGCGCGCTACATGGGCTTATCGCGCTTTGGTGGCCCGCAACCTGGCCTTGGAATTCATCGAAGAACAGAAAGAGGTGGCTTGAATGAACGCTCCTACCGCACTCAAAAACCTGTTGCCCACATCGGGCGTTCAGCAGGGCACCGACATCGTTCACGAGTCCGCGCACCTGCACGTCACCGGCTCGGCCACTTACATCGACGACATCCCTGAGCACGCGGGCACTTTGTACGCCGCACTCATCCTGTCGCCTGTGGCGCATGGCGAGTTGATCGGCGACGGCATCGACCGCGCAGCGATTTTGAAAGAGCACGGCGTGGTCGCGGTCTACACCGCCAAAGACATTCCCGGCGAGAACAACTGCGGCCCCATCATCCATGACGACCCGTTCCTCGCCGCAGGCAAGGTCGAGTTCATCGGCCAGGCCGTGGCCGTGGTCGTGGCGCGCGACATGCTCTATGCACGCGAAGCCGCCCACAAAGCCAAAGTGTTGGTGAAAGAACTGCCACCCATCTTGACGGTGGAAGAGGCGATGGCAGCGAACAGCTTCATCATGCCGCCCAAGGGCATCACGCGTGGTGACGCTGCCATAGCCATTGCCAATGCGCCCCACAAGATCAAGGGCACCACGCGCACTGGCCAGCAAGAGCAGTTCTATCTGGAAGGCCAGATCACTTATGCGGTGCCCAAAGAAGACGGCCAGCTCACGCTGTACGTGTCAACCCAGCACCCCGACGGCAACCAGCGCGAAGCTGCGCACGCCCTGAACCTGCACACCAACGATGTGGAGGTGATTTGCCGCCGCATGGGTGGCGGCTTTGGTGGCAAAGAAGGCAACGCCAGCATCTTCAGCCAAAGCGCCGCTTTGGCCGCTTTCAAGCTGCAAAAGCCCGTCAAGCTGCGCGTGAACCGCGACGACGACATGACGATCACCGGCAAGCGCCACGATTTCCGCATCGACTACGAAGTGGGTTTTGACGAGACCGGCCGCGTGCTGGGTGCAGACATTACCCTCATGTCACGCTGCGGCTACAGCACCGATTACTCCGGCCCAGTGAACGATCGCGCTTGCTTGCACATCGACAACACCTACCACCTGCCGGCGCTCAAGTTGCTCAGCCACCGCTGCAAAACCAACACCCAAAGCGCCACCGCTTTTCGTGGTTTCGGCGGCCCGCAAGGCATGTTCGGCATCGAGACGGTGATGGACGAGATTGCCATGACTTTGGGCAAAGACCCCTTGGAAGTGCGCAAGCTCAACCTCTACAAAGACCCCGCCATCAGCGGCTCGCCCGACACCATGACCACCCAATACAACCAGCTCATTGAAGACTGGGTGGGTGACAAGGTGATCGACCAAGTGGAGCAGGAATCCAAATACGCCGAGCGCCGCGCAGCGGTGCAAGCCTTCAACGCCAAGAGCAAAACCCGCAAGCGCGGTTTGTCGCTCGTGCCATTGAAGTTTGGCATCAGCTTCACCGCCACCCACCTGAACCAAGGCGGCGCATTGCTGGTGGTCTACATGGACGGCTCGGTCAGCTGCAACCACGGTGGCACCGAAATGGGCCAGGGCCTGAACACCAAGATGGCGCAGGTGTGTGCCGATGGTCTGGGCATCAGCGTCGACAAAGTGCGCATCACCGCCACCGACTCGCAAAAAGTGCCCAATGCTTCGGCCACTTCCGCATCGAGTGGCGCCGACATCAACGGCGCGGCCATCATGAACGCGACGCTGCAAATGCGTGAGCGCTTGAAGCCTGTGGCCGCCCGCATGCTGGGCTGCCAGCCGGAAGACGTGGCTTTTGCCAACAACGAAGTGCACGATGGCTCAAATCCTGAGGGCAAGTCTGTCAAGTGGGCCGATGTGACCAAGCAAGCGTACATGGAGCGTGTGGGCTTGTCGGTCACGGGCTTTTACATGACGCCCGAAATCAAATACGACTTCGCTACCCTGAATGGCCGTGCGTTCTATTACTACTGTTACGGCGCTGCCGTGAGCGAAGTGGAAATTGACACCCGCACGGGCGAGTGGCGGCTCTTGGGCGTGGACATCGTGCACGACGTGGGCCGCAGCATCAACCCCGCATTGGACAAAGGCCAGATCGAAGGCGCTTTTGTGCAAGGCATGGGCT
>NZ_CALBEX010000429.1 GCF_937889215.1 uncultured Limnohabitans sp. | reverse complement strand
CGCCGGTGTAGCGGCCGATCAACTGCAGCTGGCTCACGGGCACATACAGCGTGGCATCGCCCGCGTATTCGAGGTGCAAAAACTCTTGCAGGGCGGGCGTGCCATCTTCGTTTTTCTGGCCCATGTCCATGTTGATTAGGCCCCGGTAGCGGCCAATGCCATGCTGGCTGTGTACCACCGGGTCGCCCACGTTCAGCTCGCTCAGGTCTTTGATCAACGCTTCAACATCGCTGACCTGTTCCTGCTTTTTGCGGCGGCGCGTGGTGGCCCCTGCAGCAAAGAGTTCGGTTTCGGTGACCAGGTCGATGCCGTGCTCAAACCAGTGGAAACCGCTGACCAACGCTGCCGTGGCCATGCCGACTTTTTCGTCGTTGGTCAAGAAGTCTTCAAGGCTGTCGAACACCGGGGGCGTGAGGCCGCTGGAGCGCACAAAGTCGAGCAGGCTTTCGCGGCGGCCATCGCTTTCGGCCAAAATCAGCACGCGGGTTTTGCTGCTGCGGATGTGCGCTTGCAAACGGGCCAGCGGGTCTTCTGCGCCGCGCACCACCGTCAGCTCGGGCAGTGCTTGGGCCAAGGTGTTGTCGGCCACATCGGCGGTGCCGGTTCGCAGTGCCAGTTGCGCATGGCCGTTGGTCAGCGTGTAGAACTGCTCGGCACTCAAAAACAGCGATTCGGGCGGCAGCACGGGCCGCTCAGGGTCGCCTTGCACCAAGCGGTAGCGGTCTTTGGTGTCTTGCCAAAATCGCTGAAAGGCGGGTTCCAGATCGCCGTGCAGCACCACGGTGGCGGCATCACTTTGTGACGCATTGGGGCCAGCGCCCAGGTAATCAAATACCGTGGCGGTTTCTTCAAAGAAGAGCGGCAGGTAGTACTCGATGCCCGCCGTGGCTACCCCGTTGCCCATGTCTTTGTAAATGCGGCTTTTGGTCGGGTCGCCTTCGAGCAGCTCGCGCCAGCGGCTGCGAAAGCGCGCACGGGCGGCCTCGTCCATCGGGAACTCGCGCCCCGGCAACAAGCGCACTTCGGGCACGGGGTAGAGGCTGCGCTGGCTGTCGGGGTCGAAAGTGCGTATGGAGTCGATTTCGTCGTCGAACAGATCCACCCGGTAAGGCACCAGCGAGCCCATGGGGAAGAGGTCGATCAAGCCGCCGCGCACCGCGTATTCGCCGGGGCTGACCACTTGGCTGACATGCGAGTAGCCCGCCAGCGTGAGCTGGGCTTTGAGCTGGGCTTCGTCGAGCTTTTGCTTGACTTTGAACTCGAAGGTATAGCCCGCCAAAAAGGACGGCGGGGCCAGGCGATAGAGCGCGGTGGTGGCGGGCACCAGCACCACGTCGGCGCTTTCGGGGTGGTTGCGCTGTTTGATGCGCCAGAGGGTGGCAAGACGTTCAGAGATCAGGTCTTGGTGCGGCGAGAACGTGTCGTAGGGCAGGGTTTCCCAGTCGGGAAACATCACACAACGCAGGTCCGGGGCGAAAAACACCAGCTCGTCCATCAGGCGCTGCGCGTCAGCCGCGTCGCTGGTGATGATGGCGGTGAGTTTGCCCGCCCTTTTTTCGCGCTCGGCCAATTGGGCCAGCAGCACGGCATCGGCCGATCCGACAGGGCGGGGCAGGGTGAAACGTTTGCCGGTGATCAGGCTGGGCAGTTGCATGGTGGCTATGGGCAAAGGCGTTGAAAAAAAGCAAAACACCCCCCGCCGGGATGGAGGGGGGTGATGATCTGTCGAATTGGTTTGATTTTAGTGGCTCAGAGCTGTCTGGCCGCTTGACTGGTCAGGTCAACCACAGTGTTCAGTAGGTCGGCGGCTTCAGCCCCGACAAATGTTCGCGCGCCATCAGCCCATGTCGGGGCTGAAGCCATCGACCTACAAATTTACAATGTCAACAAATGACCGATCCCACCCTTTCGACCCGTTTCCATGCCCTGGTGCCCTGCGCCGGCACCGGCAGCCGCGCGGGCACGGCACAACCCAAGCAATACCAAACCCTGGCGGGCCAACCCATGGTCATGCACACCCTGCAGGCGCTCGCGCGCGTGCCAGAGCTGGCCAGTGGCTGGGTGATCCTGTCGCCGGGCGACAGCTTTGCTTGGCCCCAAGATGCGTGGCCTGCGCATTTCAGGCGTGAGGCTTGTGGTGGCGCAACCCGCGCCGAGAGCGTGTTCAATGGCCTGAGCGCCATGTTGCACTCGGGTGTGGCGGCCGATGATTGGGTGTTGGTGCACGACGCAGCGCGTTGCCTGATCGCGCCCGAGGCGGTGTCGGCCTTGGTCGAGGCCTGCCGGGATGACCCGGTGGGCGGCTTGCTCGCTTTGCCGCTGCCTGACACCCTGAAGTCGCACACCATGGACGGCCGGATCGCCCGCGTGGCCAGCACCGTGCCCCGCGAAGACAAATGGTTGGCACAAACGCCGCAAATGTTCCGCCTGGGGGCTTTGCATGCCGCTTTGGCAGAGGCCGCCGTCAACGGCTTTGCGGGCATCACCGACGAATCGAGCGCCATGGAGCGCCTTGGCTTGTCACCGCGTCTGGTGCCCGGCTCAGCGCAGAATTTGAAAGTCACTTACCCGGCCGACTTCGCTTTTGCCGAAGCGGTTTTGAAAGGCAGAACATGAACATCCGCATAGGCGAAGGCTGGGACGTGCACGCCCTGGTGCCCGGACGAAAGCTGATTTTGGGCGGGGTGGAGATCGCGCACAGCGCAGGCCTGTTGGGCCATTCTGACGCCGATGTGCTGCTGCATGCCATCACCGATGCGGTGCTGGGCGCAGCGGGCCTGGGCGATATTGGTCGACACTTTCCGGACACGGATGCGCAGTTCAAGGGGGCCGATTCGTCGGTGTTGCTGCAAGAAGCCATGCGCCGGGTGCGGGCGCAAGGCTGGGAACTGGTGAATGTGGACAGCACCATCGTGGCCCAGGCCCCCAAACTGGCCCCGCATATGGCGGCTATCAACGCGGGCGTGGCCCAGGCTTTGGGCGTGGCGCTGGATCAGGTGAATGTGAAGGCCAAGACGGCGGAAAAGCTGGGGCCCGTGGGCATGGGCCAAAGCATGGAGGCCCGTGCCGTGGCTTTGCTGCACAAGCCTTCTTGATGGCGCTGCGGGCCGGAGCCCGTGTTCAACGGGCTGGGCGGATCGCGGTTTTGGGCCTGAACGCCTTACACACTTCGCCCTTGGTTTCCATGTAAGGCCCACCGATCAAGTCCACGCAATAAGGCACGGCCGCAAAAATGCCATGCACCACGGCTTTGCCATCGGCATCTTTCAGGCCTTCGAGGGTCTCGGCAATCGATTTGGGCTGCCCCGGCAGGTTGATGATCAGGCTCTGGCCTCGGATGACGGCCACTTGGCGCGAAAGAATAGCGGTGGGGACAAATTTCAGGCTGATTTGGCGCATTTGCTCGCCAAAACCGGGCATTTCCTTGTCGGCCACGGCCAGCGTGGCTTCGGGCGTGACATCGCGCAGGGCAGGGCCTGTGCCACCGGTGGTCAGCACCAAGCTGCAACCGGCGTCGACCAACTCGATCAAGGTGGCGCTGATGCGCTCTTTTTCGTCGGGGATCAGGCGTGGCTCGAAAGTGATCGGGTTGTGCAGCGCACGGGTCAACCAGTCTTGCAGCGCAGGCAAGCCTTTGTCTTCGTAAACGCCTGTGCTGGCTCGGTCGCTGATGGAGACGATGCCGATCTTGACCGGGTCAAACTGGGATTCACTCATCTTCAGCGTCCTCGTCGGGGGTGTTGTCACTTTCACCGCCGGTGAGCACGCTGCGCACCAGCTTAAACAGCTCGCGGTATGCACGGCCTTGGCGCGGGGCCAGGCCTTGTGACACGGCGGCATTGGTCACCGGCACGGCGTCCTTGCGGGCTTGGCGCACCAAGGCGCGCAGCTGCTGGATGTCGGTTTGCGGGTAGTGCGCGATCCATTCGCCCACCGCCGCATCATCGGCGATCAGGCGATCGCGCCAGGCTTCAGCCAGGTGCAGAGCTTGGGTGTCTTTGGCACTGCCCAGGCGCTGAATGTCGAGCGCTTCGCGCACGGCTTGCAGGGTTTCGGGGCTGAGCAGGCGCATTTGCTTGCCGATGAACTGCATTTGGCGGCGCTTGCCTTCGAAGTTGGTGATGCGCTTGGCTTCGGCCAGGCCATCGGCCAGTTTGTCGGGCAGGGCCAATCCCGCCATCAGGTCTTTGCGCAAAGTCAGCAGCTCGGTGCCGAGGTCTTGCAGTTCGGTGCTTTCTCGCTTGAGTTCGGTGCGGCTGGGGCCATCGAAGCCGCCTTTGAGCTCGCGCTTGTACTCGAGGTCCAGTTCGCTGCCTTCGGCAATGAATTGACCACGGACGAAATAGCCTTTTTTGGGTTTACGGGACATGACTGGGGGAACTCGTTCTCTAATGCAGCGCGAGGGCTGGGTGGCAAGTATCATAGCGGCCACTGCGGACCGTGTGCCCGCCATTTTTTTCGAGATCTTTTCCGTGAAAAAAAACGCCCCTACCACCGCCTCGTCTGCCCACCCTCACGACGGATTCAGTTACTCGCGTGACCATTTTGAAGCGCTGGTCGACATCGCCTTGCACCACGCCAAAAAACTGGGTGCCACCAACGCGGGTGCCGAGGCCTCTGAAGGCTGCGGCCTGTCGGTCAGTGTGCGCAAAGGCGAGTTAGAAAACGTGGAACGCAACCGCGACAAATCGCTGGGTGTGACGGTCTATGTGAAGCACCGCCGGGGCAATGCCAGCACCTCTGATTTTTCCAAAGCCGCGATCGAGCGCACGGTGCAAGCGGCTTTTGACATCGCGCGCTTCACAGCCGAAGACCCCACAGCGGGTTTGCCGGATGAAGCCGACATCGAAACCCAGCACCGCGACTTGGACTTGTTTCATCCTTGGTCCATCAACAGCGAAGAAGCGGCCCGCATCGCTTTGCAATGCGAAGCCGCTGCCCTCAAGACCAGCCGCCGCATCACCAACAGCGATGGCGCAGCCGTGTCGGCTCAACAAAGCCACTTCTTCAGCGCCCACACGCACGGCTTCCGGGGTGGGTATGCCAGCTCGCGCCACAGTGTCTCGGTGGCACCGATTGCCAAGTTGCCGGGGCGCAATGCCGAAATGCAGCGCGACGCCTGGTACACCTCGATGCGCTCGGCCGATGAATTGGCCTCGGTCGAGGCGGTGGGCCGCTATGCCGCCGAACGTGCCTTGTCCCGTTTGGGTGCCCGCAAAATTGCCACCACCGAATGCCCCGTGCTCTTCGAGTCCCCTGTGGCCGCTGGCTTGTTGGGTGGTTTTGTGCAGGCTGTGAGTGGCGGGGCGCTGTACCGCAAGAGCAGCTTCTTGCTCGACTCGCTGGGCAAAAAAGTCTTCCCCAAACATATCGACATCGAAGAAGACCCGTTTGTGCTGCGCGGCAAAGGCAGCTCGCCCTTTGACGACGAAGGTGTGCGCTCGGTGCGCCGCAAAGTGGTCAAAGGTGGGCGCGTTGAGGGCTACTTTTTGAGTAGCTACTCGGCCCGCAAACTGGGCATGAAGACCACCGGCAATGCCGGTGGTTCACACAACTTGGCATTGACGTCCCGCCTGACCCAAACGGGTGACGATCTGGATGCCATGATCCAAAAGCTGGGCACCGGTCTGTTTGTGACCGAGTTGATGGGGCAAGGCGTGAACTACGTGACAGGCGACTATTCACGCGGCGCCAGCGGCTTTTGGGTCGAAAACGGCCAAATCGCTTTTCCCGTGCACGAGATCACCATTGCTGGCAACCTGAAAGACATGCTCATGGGCATTGAGGCCGTGGGCTCAGACACCTACAACATGGGGGCCAAATCTACCGGCTCCATCTTGGTTAATCGCATGAAGGTGGCGGGCAGCTGAGCGCTGTGCAAGCCGAATTATTGGCGGCGTTGGCCGCCTTGTCTTGGGCTGTGGGCAGTTTGTTTTCTGCCGCGGCGTCCAGTCGCATGGGTGCTTTTGCTTTTACCCGCTGGCGCTTGTTTTTTGCCCTGACCTTGCTGTGGGCGCTGGCGCTGTTCACCGGTCAATGGCGCAGCCTGGATGGCGCGAGTGTAGGCTTGCTGGCCTTGTCCGGCTTGATCGGTATCTTCATTGGCGACACGGCCTTGTTTGCATGCATGAACCGACTCGGGCCACGCCGCAGCGGCGTGCTGTTTGCCACACACGCTTTGTTTTCTACCTTGTTGGCTTGGTTGTTTCTGGGTGAGACCCTGTGGGGCTGGACTTTGGTGGGCGGCAGTTTGTTGGTCTCGGGCGTGATGGTGGCGATTGTCTGGGGCCGCCGTGAGAGCGAAACCCACGCTTGGGAAAATACCCAAGGGGCATTGTGGACGGGTGTTGTGCTGGGCCTTGTGGCCGCCGTTTGTCAGTCGGTCGCTACCTTGATGATCAAGCCTTTGATGGCCTCTGGTGTGGACGCGGTGGCGGCGTCTGCCGTGCGCACGTCGGCCAGCTTTTTGGCACATTTGGTCTTGCTGTGGGCTGGGGCCAAGGTGGCGCGGGTGCAAAACCCACTGAATCTCAAAACCCTGTTCAACACTTGGGCCAGTGCTGCTGTGGCGATGGCGCTGGGCATGACCTTGATTTTGCAGGCGCTGCACACCGGGCAGGCCAATTTGGTGGGCATTTTTTCATCGCTCACCCCCATTTTGCTGTTGCCTTTGCTGTGGGGGGTGTACCGCCGCCGCCCAGCTTGGGGGGCGTGGGGAGGGGCGGTTCTGGCTGTGGCTGGGGCGGCGCTGATTTTGCAGGCCTAGCGGGTTGGGGACATCAACCCGCCAGCGCAGCCTTCACGGCAGCGGACACCTGGCCCATATCGGCCTTGCCTGCCAGTTGGGCTTTGACTGCGCCCATGACCTTGCCCATGTCACCGGGGCCTTTGGCACCCAGGTCCAGCACAATCGCCTGCACGGCAGCCGTCACCTCCTCGGCCGACATGCGCGCGGGGAGGTAAGCCACCAAAACAGCCATTTCGGCCTTTTCCTTGTCGGCCAAGTCTTGGCGGGCAGCTTGCTCAAACGCGGTGATGGAGTCTTTGCGCTGCTTGATGAGTTTGTCCACGATGGCCACCACGGCCACATCGTCCAGCTCGATGCGCTCGTCCACTTCTTTTTGCTTCATGGCCGACAGCAGCAAGCGGATGGTGCCCAGGCGCTCGGCGTCTTTGGCGCGCATGGCGGTTTTCATGTCTTCGGTGATTTGTTCTTTCAGGCTCATGAGAGGCTCCTGTTGAAGTGGCGATTGCAGTGGAGGGGCATAAACGACAAAGCCCGCCTGAGCGTCCTCTAGCGGGCTTGTTTGCAGACCTTTTCAGGTCAAGCAAAGTGGAAGATCAATACATCTTCTTGGGCAACTGCATGCTGCGCACACGCTTGTAATGGCGCTTGACGGCAGCCGATTTCTTGCGCTTGCGCTCAGTGGTGGGCTTTTCGTAGAACTCGCGGGCACGCAGATCGGTCAGCAGACCGAGCTTTTCGATGGTGCGCTTGAAGCGACGCAGGGCAACGTCGAACGGCTCGTTTTCTTTAACGCGGATGGTGGTCATTGAATCAATTTTCCAAAAAAATGTGCCGGCTGCGGAAGCAAGGGAGATCGGGCCCTTGAAACCCAGTTTCGGCGGTTCCTCGTCACGAACTAGT
>NZ_CALBEX010000428.1 GCF_937889215.1 uncultured Limnohabitans sp. | reverse complement strand
TAGGCGCTCACGTAGGCATAGCCCATGAGACCGGCCGTGCTGGCGATGTTGACGATGCGCCCCGGTGTGCCGCTTTCAGTCGCCTCCAGCATGCCGGGCAGCACGGCTTGCGTGACATGGAAAGTGCCGCTCAAGTTCACATCGAGCATCTGCTGCCACAGCGCGGCATCGGTTTTGCCAAAAGGTTGGCTCAATGCCTGCCCGGCGTTGTTGACCAGGATGTGCACCGGGCCCAGCCGAGCTTGCGCTTGCTGCACGGCCGCTTGCACGGCATGCGGGTCGGCCACGTCCATGGGGGCCAGCACCACGGCCAGGTCGGGCACTTGCTCGCGCAAACGCTCGGCCTGGGCCTGTAGTTTCTCGAGCGAGCGGCCAGCCAAGCTCAGGCGGCAACCCGCTTGTGCCAGCGCCAAGGCAATGGCCGCCCCGATGCCTGAGCCTGCACCCGTGATGAGGGCATGGCGGTCGTTCAGCATGGGCATTAGTCCCCCTTGGTGGCGTTTTGCAAAGCCCGCTCGCGGTCAAAAGCAGCTTCGAGTTGTGGCTTACCCGACACGTAGGCTTTGGGCCAGGCGATGTCTTTGAAGCCGATGCGCGCTGCCTCGGTCAGCGTCCAGGCCGGGTTGGCCAGGTGTGGGCGGGCCACCGCGCACAGGTCGGCGCGGCCAGCGGCCAGGATGCTGTTGACGTGGTCGGCTTCTGAGATCGCACCCACCGTGATGGTGGCGATGCCTGCTTCTTGGCGGATGCGGTCGGCAAACGGCGTTTGGTACATGCGGCCGTAAGTGGGCTTTTGCAGTGCGCTGACCTGGCCAGACGAGCAGTCGATCATGTCGGCCCCGGCGGCCTTGAAGGCGCGGGCAATTTCAACCGCATCGGTGGGCGTGATGCCACCTTCAACCCAGTCGTGCGCCGAGATTCGCACCGACATCGGGAGGTGCGCTGGCCAGGCGGCGCGCACGGCAGCAAACACTTCGAGCGGGTAGCGCAAGCGGTTGGCGAGCGTTCCGCCGTGGTCGTCGGTGCGCTGGTTGGTGAGCGGGCTGATGAAGCTCGACAACAAATAGCCGTGCGCGCAGTGCAGCTCCAGCCAGTCAAAACCGGCTTGTGCAGCGCGCTGGGTGCAGGCCACGAACTCGGCCGTGACGCGGTCCATGTCGGCGCGGGTCATGGCGCGTGGCACACCGCCGTAAGGCAAATACGGGATCGGCGACGCAGCGATCAGCGGCCAATTGCCTTCCGCATCGTCTAAAGGCACAGGCTGGTCCATGCCTGGGCCTTGCCAGGGGCGGCAGCTTGAGCCTTTGGGTCCGGCGTGGCCAATTTGCAGGCCGATCTTGGCATCGGTTTTGGCGTGCACCCAGTCGGTGATGCGCTTGAAGTCTTCGGTCTGCGCGTCGTTCCACAGCCCTGGACAGCCGTGGGTGATGCGGCCATCGGCGCTGGGCGCGGTCATCTCGACCATCACCAAGCCCGCACCGCCCATGGCGCGTGCGCCCAGGTGAACCAGGTGGTCTTCGGCCACGCGGCCATTGATCGCCATGTACTGCGCCATGGGCGAAACCACGACGCGGTTTTTGAGCGTGACCGAGCGCTGGGTATAGGGCGTGAACATTGGCGGTTTGATGCCCGGCGTGGCCGTGCGCCCCGCAAACCAGGCTTCGTAGCCTTCGAGCCAGGCCTTGTCGCGCAGGCGCAAATTTTCATGGCTGATGCGCTGGCTGCGGGTCAGCATGGAATACATGAACTGCTCGGGTTCGAGTTG
>NZ_CALBEX010000427.1 GCF_937889215.1 uncultured Limnohabitans sp. | reverse complement strand
TGCTGCGCCAGGATGTTGTTTTGCTCGGCCACCAGCATGGCTACGCCTTCGCGGGCCAGTTGCAACAAGGCCTCGCGCATGGCCGCCACCAGCACCGGGGCAATGCCCTCGCAAGGCTCATCCAGCAGCAAGAGCCGCGGGCCGGTCATCAGGGTGCGGGCCAGCGCCAGCATTTGCTGCTCACCCCCGCTCATTTGGCTGGCCGGGCGGTGCAGCATGGTTTGCAACTGCGGAAACAAAGCCATCACACGCTCAAAACGCTGCGCGGGCGTGGGCTGAACGCTTGAACCCGAGGGTGCGGCGATCCAGAGGTTTTCTTTCACAGACAACCCGGTGAACAAGCGCCGATCTTCGGCGACAAAGCCCAAGCCTGCCTGGGCACGCCTGTGCGCGGGCCAGTCCTGAATGGGGCGTCCCTGCCATTCGATTCGGCCTTGGGCTCGGGGGCCGATGCCCATCAGGCTTTGCAGCAAGGTCGATTTGCCCGCGCCGTTCAGGCCCTGAATGACGACCAGCTCGCCCTCGCCCACCGACAAGCTCACATTGAACAAGGCCTGGGCTTGGCCATACCAAGCGTTGAGTCCTTCAACCGCGAGCATCGCGCTGGCCTTTCGCATCGGGTTTCACGTTGGCGTTCAGATCGAAATCCAGCCCCAAGTACCGTTCACGCACCTGTGGGTCTTGTGCCACCGCTTCGGGGAGGCCGTCGGCCACCAAGCGGCCTTGCATCAGCACCAACACCCTGTCGGCCACACCGAACACAGCGTCCATATTGTGCTCGGTGTAAAGCACCGTCACACCTTGCGAGGCCGCCTGGCGCACCAGCGCCATCATCTCGGCCCGCTCGGCCAGAGCCAGCCCGGCAGCGGGTTCGTCCAGCAACAGCAATGACGGCGCTGCATGGTCCCTGGGATCGGCCACAGCTTCGGCCACAGCGCCGGACTCAGCGTCGGGCAAGCCCGCCAGCGCCATGGCCAGCTCCAGGCGTTTTTTCGCGCCATAAGGCAAATCGGCCACGGTCGCCTGGGCCTGGGCTTGCAAGCCCGCTTGCGCGGCCAGCCGCAGTGCCCGCTCGGGCTGGCGGCGGTCCAGCCGGTCCCACCAGGCCAGTGGCGCAGCACCGCGCAGCACCAGCTGGATGTTTTGCAGCACCGTGAGCGCCTCAAAAGTTTGCGCCACTTGAAAGGTGCGAGCCACGCCCAAGCGCTGGCGCTCGGCAGGCGGTTTGCCCAACAGGGACTGGCCTTGCCACAGCACCTCACCCGCGGTGGGCACCTGCTGACCAGCCAAGCAGGCAAAACAGGTCGACTTGCCCGCGCCGTTGGGGCCGATCAGGGCCATGCACTGGCCTGCGGGCACAGAGAAATCCACGCCATCCAGCGCCCGCACGCCGCCAAAGTGCTTGACCAGACCACTGACCTGCAAAGCTGACGTGCTCATGCGCCCCCCTTGGCTGATGTGGATGGCGCATTGCGACGAGCCAGCCATTGCTGCAGCCCGCCCAGCACACCACTCGGGGCCAGCACCATGACCAACATGATCACCAGGCCCAACACCCCGCGCCAATAGTTAAGCCCCTGCCCCAGCTCGGCCCCGCCCCACACCAAGAGCGCACTGCCCACGGCCGAGCCCCACAACTGGTGCACACCACCCAACAAAATGACCAGCAAGGCATCAACCGACATGGCGACCGAAGCCACCGACGGAAACACCGCCCCTTTGAAAGCCGCCCACAAGCCCCCGGCCAGACCTGCCAGCGTGGCGCTGCCCACAAACACCTGGTAGCGCAAAGCCTGCACCGGCAAACCACTGGCCGCCGCCCGCAAAGGTGCGTCGCGCACTGCTTGCAAAGCCGCGCCCCGGCTGGAGCGGGCCACGCGGGCCATGCCCGCCATAGCCAAAAGCATGAAGACGCACAGCGCCGCGTCCCAGAGCGCACGCGACTCGGGGGCGATCAAGCGCAGGCCGATCAGGCCGTTGTCGCCCCCCGTGAGCCCCACCCACTGCGTGGCCCCAGCCCAAATCATTTGCGCCAGCGCCAACGACAGCATGGCCAAGTACACCCCACTGCTGCGCACCACCAAGGCCCCAAACACCAGCGCCACGGCCAGCGCCAGCGCCATGCCTGCTGCCAAAGCTGCAGGCAAACCTGCGCCCCAATGCAGGTGCGCCAACGCCGCACCATAAGCGCCCAGCGCAAAAAACGCCGCGTGGCCAAAGCTGACCAAGCCGCCCAAAGCCATCATCCATTGCAGGCTCAGGCCAAACAGCATCATGACCATCACGTCCTCAGCCAGGCTGCGGCCGTAATCGCCCTGCCCCCAGGCCAGCAGCGTCAAGCCCACAAAGACCGCCACAAACAGCGCCCGGCCCCAGCCCGCCACCGGCCACAGCGCAAACACCGGCACGCTTTCGCGCTGCTCGGCATGCGCGGCCGACCCGGCCAAGCCCTGCGGACGCCAGACCAGCACCACGGCCATGGTCAAAAACACCAGCACCAAAGTCGCTTGCGGGAAAAAGCTCAGGCCCAATGCATGAATCACCCCAATCAGCACCGCCGCCAAAAAAGCCCCGCCAATGCTGCCCAAGCCCCCTGTGACCACGACCACAAAGGTCTCGACCACCACGTTCACGTCCATCTGCAAATGCGCCGGCTCTCGCGGCAATTGCAGCGCCCCGGCCAAGCCCGCCAAGCCGCAGCCCAACATGACCACGCCCAGCATGAGCGGCGCGGAGTTCACACCCAGCGCGGCCAGCATCTCGCGGTCTTGGGTGGCCGCCTTCACGCGCTGACCCCACAAGGTGCGAGTGAGCAAAAGGTGCAAGCCCAGCCAGACCAAGGGGCCCAGCGCCAAGGTGAACAATTGCCAGGTCGGGAAATACGACTCGCCCAGCTGAATGGCCCCCTTGAGGCCCGGAAAGCGCGGGGCAAACACCTCTTCAGGCCCGAAATACCAGCGCATCGCGTCGTGCAGCGCCAGCGTCAGGCCAAAAGTGGCCACCAGTTGGTAAAGCTGAGGCGCGTGGCGCATGCGCTTGAGCAAAAGCACCTCGGTCACGGCCCCCAGCAAGGCGGCCACACACGCGCCCATCAAGATCACCGCGCCATAACCCCAAGCGCTGCCCGCCATGTCGGGCCACCAGTTTGTCACCGCGTGCGCCGACCACAAAGCGCCGAGCATGAAAAAACTGCCGTGCGCAAAATTGACGATCCGGGTGACGCCAAAAATCAGCGTCAACCCGGAGGCCATCAAGAACAAGGTGGTGGCGTGGCTCAGGCCATTGAGCAGTTGCAGCGCCAGTGCTTCGAATCCCAATTCAGGCCCTTGTCTTTAAAAAAGCGCGTTGAGATAAAAAGTCAGTCCACCCAGTGGGTGAAGTCTTGGGCCGGCACGCGGGTGGTCTGGAAGGTGTTGACCAGCGCTGCTTCGTCGGCATAGCCCAGCGACATGCCGCAGACCACCATTTCGTTGTCACCCGCATCGACCAGCGGCAAGATGATTTTGGAAAACCCGTTCCAGGCCGCTTGCGGGCAGGTGTGCAGGCCACGCGAGCGGGCAGCGACCATGATGCTTTGCAAGAACATGCCGTAGTCGAGCAAACTGCCCCGGCCCATCACCTTGTCGATGGTGAAGATCAGGCCCACAGGTGCGTCAAAAAAGCGGAAGTTTTTCTGATGCTGCGCGTGCATCATGGCCTTGTCGCCTTTGCCAATGCCCAGCACGCCGTACAGGCCAAAACCGCACTCGCGGCGGCGGTCGATGTAGGGGCTGACCCATTTTTCGGGGTAATAGTCATACGACTCGGCGTAATCAGAAGCCAGCGCCGGATTGGCGCTGATGGCGTCGTGCGCGGCGCAAGTCTTGGCCACCAGCTCGTCGCGCTTGGCGCCTTGGAGCACATAGACCTTCCAGGGTTGGGTGTTGGTGCCGCTTGGGGAACGTGCCGCAACGCCCAGCACTTCTTGCAGCACGGCGCGGTCCACCGGCTTTTGCAAATAAGCACGGGCAGAAAAGCGGCTCAAGATGGCCGCGTCCACGCTGGCCGGGTCGTTCACGTGGGTGCTGACCTGGGGTCCGATGTCCAAAATGCTCATGTCAATGTCTCCAAAAATACTTTGAGTGCGGCCGGCAAGGGCACGGGGCGGCGGGTCTCGCGGTCCACGTACACATGCACAAAGTGGCCCCGGGCGGCGGTGAGGTCTTCGCCTTGCGCGAACAAGCCCACTTCGTAGCGCACGCTGGACGTGCCCAGCTTGGCCACGCGGATGCCTGCGTCAACGGTTTGCGGAAAAGCCAACGGCGCGAAATAAAAACACTGGGTTTCCACCACCAAACCGATGGTGCTACCCCCGTGGATGTCGAGCACACCCTGCTCGATCAGGGTGGCGTTCACAGCGGTGTCGAACCAACTGTAATAGACCACGTTGTTCACATGGCCATACACATCGTTGTCCATCCAGCGCGTGCTGATGGGGCGAAACGCTTTGTAGCTGCTGCGGGCGTCGGCTTGGGGTTTGGTGATGGTTGAAACTGGCGTGTTCATCGCCCGAGATTGTGCCAGCGTTGCCAATAGCCCAAAGCCACATCCCAAGTCTGCACTTGCACCTGCACCGTGGTCTCGATGTCGTGGCCGTAGCCCCCGCCCATGCACAGCACCACAGGCAGCCTGCGCTGCCAGGCCCAGTCCATCACCACCCGGTCGCGGGCCTGCATGCCG
>NZ_CALBEX010000426.1 GCF_937889215.1 uncultured Limnohabitans sp. | reverse complement strand
GGCAACGAAGTGCCAAATCCAAGTGGCATACGCCATCGGCGTGGCACGCCCCATGAACATCACGGTGAACACCGAAGGCACAGGCGTGATCTCAGACGACAAGCTGGCCGCTTTGGTGGCCGAGCACTTTGACCTGCGCCCCAAAGGCATCATCCAGATGTTGGACCTGCTGCGTCCTATCTACAGCAAAACCGCCGCCTACGGCCACTTTGGCCGCGATGAACCCAACTTCACCTGGGAGCGTACCGACCGCGCCGCGGCGCTGAAGGCGGCTGCTGGCCTGTAAAGCAGGGCCCGCATGCCGGACCGTGACGGTCCTGCATGCGGTGTACTCGCAGGTCGGTGCCCTCAGGTCCGACATGCAGTGTCTTCGTAGGTCGGTGCCTTCAGGTCCGACATGGCATGAATACCGTTACCGTCTGACGCCAGCACTCAAACCTCCAGTCTGGCGCTGTACTCGTCGTTGTGGCACACATGCACCTGGGGCAAACGCCCCCCGTTCCACTGGCCACCCATTGCCCGCTCTATTTGCGCGGCCAATTGCAGCAACATGCCGTCATTGGCTTGTTTGGCCTGCGCATGGATACCCAAGGGCAAACCGTTTGGCTGCGTCGCCATGGGCATCGAGATACCGGGCATGCCGCACAAGTTGGTCAGGGGTGTGTAGGCGAAATTGCACCAGAGGTTGGCAAACCAATCGAGCACGCTGGCGTTGTCACTTGTGGTCAGGTATTCCACTGCGCCCAGCTTGGGTGTGGGCAAGGCTGTGATCGGTGTGAGGATGATGTCCCAGTCTTCAAAAAACTGTCCAAATGCCCGCGAGGTGGTGTTGAACACCGCCTGCATGCGGGCGCGCTCGGTGAAGCTGGTGTTCAAGCCCATCTCCCAGATCTTGATGTTGATCGGCTCGACCAAATCCGATGGCGGCCGCGCCAAACCCCGAGGGGCAAGCAAGTTCGAAATCGTCTGCGCGAAGTTGCTGATGTAACACGTCGTCTGCGCATCGAAAGCGGCGCGAAAGTCCACTTCAGGCAAGGCCCAGTCCACTTGGTGGCCCAACCCTTCTAAAAAGCGCCCAACGCGCTCAAGTTCAGCCACAAAATGCGGCACCGCCCGAAAGTCGCCCCACTCGTGCGACAGCGCAATGCGCAGGCGCGGCGGGTCACGCCGAATCAATTCGCTGTAAGGCTCGGCTGGCATCCAATACGGCATGAACTCGCCCGGCGCACCGCCGCGGCAGTGGTCCACAAAAGCGGCCGTGTCGCGCACCGTGCGGCTTTGGCAGCCCTGGGTGGAGACCAAACCGGTCAGGTCGGAGGCTGCAGGCGCGATCGAGAACACCCCGCGTGAGGGCTTCAGACCGATGTTGCCATTGGCCCCCGCCGGGATGCGGATCGAGCCGCCGCCATCGGTGGCGTGCGACAAAGGCAGCACGCCCGCCGCCAAAGCCACTGCCGTGCCGGCAGAAGAGCCGTAACTGGTGTACTCGGGATTCCAAGGGTTGCGCGTGACATAGACGGCCGGGTTTTCGGCCGAGCTGCACACGCCAAACTCGGGCGTGGTGGTGCGGCCAATGATGTTCAGGCCCGCCCGCCGAATTTGCGACGTCAAGAAGGTGTCTGCCGTGGCGCGGTTGCCACGCATCATCAAGGACCCCATTTCCTGCAAACGCCCTTTGAGGGTGGGCCCCAAGTCTTTCATGAAAAACGGCACGCCCGCAAAAGGCCCCGCCGGGTCCATGCCGTCCTGCAGCGGGTCGGCCACCACGTCGTTAAACACCTCCACCACAGCGTGCACCACCGGGTTGATGCGGGCCGCGCCAGCCGCCGCCTGGGCCGCCAACTCAGCAGGAGACACGTCGCCGCGCCGCACGCATTCAGCCAGCCCTAACGCATCGTGCTGCACCCACTCTTGCCAAGTCATTGCCAAAGTCATTGAAGCTATCCTTGCCGTTGCATTGCCCAAAGCTCACGCAAGTTTCTCACCGCGCCGCTCAGTCCACCAAGCCATTGTCCAGGGGTTCGTGCTTGGCGTTTGAGCCACAGGTGACCGCAGGCCCCCATGGGGGCAACAGGCAAAAAAAAGCCAACCGGTGAGGGCTGGCTTTTTCAGGGTTTGGTGGTGGGGTGTAACCACTGCGCAAACAGCCTCAGAGTAGCCCCTGCAGGCCTCATCTAGTTACTGCGAACAATCCCCAATTCAGCGCCGTCCCCCAAAGGGAACGCCCCATCGAATGCGTCCAATTCTACAGAATTGCGGACGGCGGTTCAATTCCGTAAATCACCCTTGAATCCGCGTCCGCAGCCCAACAATTCACTCAAATCATGGGGGGTGACACGTCGGGCAAGAAGCGCTAAAATGCATGAAATTTCAATGAAAAAGCTTCTATGTCAGCCGCTGCCACACTATTTACGCCTCCCCTAAGGGGTGCCAAAGCGCACCTTGCGGACGAGCTGCAAGCTGGCCGTGTCTATCGGCGTGAAGAGCTTGCTCGCCTGAGTAATGCAGTTGATCGACATCTGAATGAACTGGTGTCCACTGGGGTGCTCAAAAAATTGGCTCAGGGGCTTTACTACGCACCCAAGCAATCGAACTTTGGTCCCTTGCCACCCACTGACGAACAGGTGGTGAGAGGATTTCTGCGTGACAAGGATTTTTTGGTGTTTTCTCCGTCGTCATACAACACGGTGGGCCTGGGCACCACCCAGCTCTACAACAGCACACTGGTCTACAACCACAAACGTCATGGCGTTTTCAAACTGGGCAACCGACAGTTTAATTTCCGAGTAAAGCCTCGCTTCCCTAAAAAACTAACTTCCGAATTCCTGTATGTGGACCTGCTGAACAACTTGGAGGAATTGGCCGAAGACCGCGACGCTGTGCTCAGCCAGGCCCGCGACAAGTTGATGTCTCTCAATCAACCTCGACTCCAAGAGGCATTGAACAGCTACGGCAACATGGCAACTCGCAAACGCGTTCGGGAGTGGATCGGTGGCTGACTTTCTTCACGAACGACGCGACTTTGATCAATTGCTTGCGGTTGTCGCAAACGACCGTGCACTCGACCCCATGCTGGTCGAAAAAGACTACTGGATCATGCACAGCCTCTGGGGACTCCAGGCTCAAGGCTTTGTGTTCGAATTAAAGGGCGGCACCTCGCTGTCCAAAGGCTTCGGGGTCATCCATCGTTTCTCAGAAGACATTGACATCCGCATCGAGCCACCTGCTGACATGGATGTCAAAACAGGGCGCAACCAGGACAAACCTGCGCACATCGATTCGCGGCGTGCTTATTACGACGCGTTGTCAAAACGCATCCGCATCCCGGGTATCGACAGTGTTGAGCGGGACACCTTCTTTGACGATGAAAAAATGCGCAGCGCAGGCATTCGGCTCGTCTACTCACCCCGCGCCGCCACCGTCACAGGTTTGAAAGACGGCATCCTGCTGGAACTGGGGTTCGACGATACCGCACCCAATCGACCTGTCACCATCTCCTCTTGGGCTTTAGATTTCGTGATGAGCCGGGGCGTTGAAGTTGTCGACAACCGTGCCACCGACGTGCCCTGCTACGCGCCGACACACACGTTCGTCGAGAAGCTCCAAACCATCTCGACCAAGTACCGCCGTTTAGCTGAGGTTCAAAAATTTCCCGGCAACTTTCTGCGCCACTACTACGACGTGTATTGCTTGCTCGATCTAACCGAAGTTAATGCTTTCATGCAGGAGCAGGCGTATCAGGACCGAAAAGTGCAACGCTTTCGGTCTGGTGATGAATTGGTGATCGCCAAGAATCCAGCCTTCACCCTGAACGATTCTGGGCAGCGAGATCTTTTTGCTCGGGAATACAAAAAATCCTCTGCGCTCTACTACCAAGGACAGCCGGATTTCGATCAGCTACTTGACCGCATCGGCAAGCATCTGAATTCAATGTGACGCCTCAAGACTACTGACCTCAAGATCATGAACAGAGAATTAATATTCACAAATGCCCCAGATGATGCGCACTGGGCAACCATGTCCAAAGGCGACAAACAATCAGCCGTTGCAGATCTGGCCATTGCTGCCCTGACCGAATACGCAGCAAACGATCAAGAGCTGGATGCATGGGAAGCGCAACACCTTAGAAGCGCACTCACGTTTCAATCTTGATACGCGTATTTCCATCAGAAAATAAGATCCTAGTGTCATGATTACCGCCACCAGCAATTCGTTGTGCTCGAACTCGTGGCAAACGACTTAAGA
>NZ_CALBEX010000425.1 GCF_937889215.1 uncultured Limnohabitans sp. | reverse complement strand
GCTTGTTCGCAGGCCATTTTCAGTGCCAAAGCCAAAGGCGTACCGCCACCACCGGGCAGTCCCGTCATGGCCCGCTTGGCGCGCACCAAAGAGCGCGTCATGGGCAAAAGCAATTGGGCTTGCGCGCCTCTGAACGCCACGATGCACACGCTGTCGCGGCGGGCGTAGGATTGTTGCAGCAGCAACTCCACCGCCCCTTTGGCTTCAGCCAAGCGTTGCAGCGCGGCCGAGCCGGAAGCGTCTAAGGCCAAGATCAGGCAGGTGGCGCTGTTTTGTTGGTAACGGTGGACATGAAAGTCTTCTGAACGAATGGCCACGCGGGCTGTTTGGGTGCCTTTTCTCAAGCGCTGCTTGGGCGCAGCCGCGCGCAAGGTGGCCAAGACGTGCAAGCGCGCGAGCCCGCCCGGTCGGCCCGGCCGAGGGGGCAGGGGCCTGCCGCGCTGCATGCCCGAGCGCACGGTGCCGCTGCGCCCCGAGCTCTGGCCAGTATTGCTGCCTGTTTTGGTCATCAGGCGCTCCAATATATTGGCAGGCAAACTCGCCAGCGCCGCCGCGATCAATAGATCTTCCAGATCCTGCGGACTGGGGTCTTTCACCTCGTCGCTGTCCTCCTCGCCTTCATCGGGGGGAGGGGGCTCGGGCGAATCGGTGGGCGGTGGCGGGTTGTCCTGTGGCGGGGGCTGTTCCGCTTGCGTTTCTGGCTCCGACGCCGACTCTGATGCCGCTTCTGGCTGAGGTTCTTGGGGCGTGGGCTCTGTGGGGTCGGACGCGTTGTCGGGTGGTGTGGGCCATTGGGTCGCCCGAGGTGCCAACACAGCGCGGGTGGCAAATGCCAAATCTGCTTGCACCACTTCGCTTCTCAAATGCAAGGCGGCGTGCACGCAAGCCACCCTCAGCGCCAAGCTGGGCACACGCAAGGAGTCGATGCCCAGCCCCATGGCGGTGGCGCAGATGGCCGTGGCCTGCTCATCGTTGAACTGCATGCGCTGAAGCAATGTGCGCATCTCTGCCAAGGACTGCGCCGTTAGTAAGATGTTGACAGCACCTTCGTCGCTGCCCTTGTCTTGTAACGCGAACGCCAGATCGGAGACCGCTGAAGGGGGCAGCTCTTGCAGGTTCAGCCAAAGCCCCAGGCGTTCTTGCAACGCCGGGCTGATGGGCAGATCGTCGCCCGTTGACTCGTCCAAGGCAACCACGCCAAATGTGGTCTGAACAGCGGCTTGGGCGCTGTCGCTCATGCGCAAAGGTGGCAAGCATTGGGTGTCCATGGCTTGCGTCAATGGGGCCATCAAGGACGCGGGAAACCGCTCGGCCATGCTGATGCAAACCAAGCCCTCGTGAGCCTGCGCCAACAGACCCGATTGCAGGTGCAACTGACCGGTTTGCAGGGTGAGTGACAAATCGATGCCCCCCAATAAACGTTCCAAATCAATGCTGCCGGGCAGCTTGACGGTGTTCATCTTTGTGGTGGCGAGCTGCCGCAGCCATTGATCGCGCACCGGTCCAAAGGGGGCTCGAAGCCACACACCGCCAAAGCCGTGGGGGTCAATTTGCAACAATTGCAACGCGGTCAGGGCATCGTTCCAGGTCTCTAGATCTCGCAGCGCGTTGGACATGACCGGCCTTCAGGTCGCCAAAATGTCTTGCAGGCACCTTTGCACGCGTTCACCTGAATCGGTGTCGTCCAGAGGGTTTCGGCGCATGCGATGGCGCAAGGCCAAGGGGGCAATGGTTTTCAGGTGCTCAGGATGGACCACTTTGTCCCCCTGCATGGCCGCCAGCGCCCGTGTAGCGCGCAGCAGCGTCAATTCGGCACGTAGTCCATCGGTGCCCAGTTGTTGACACAGCCGAGCGCACAAAGTGAGCATGTCATCGTCCACCACCACCGTGGCCAGTGCTTTTCTGGCTTTTACGATGCGCTTTTGCAGTTTCTCGTTCTGAGCTTGCCATTGGGCTTTGTAAGCCACGGGGTCTTTGTCGAAGGCATCTCGTCGTTTGATGACCTCGACCCGCAAGGCCACGTCTTGAGGTGTCTTGACATTGACCGACAGACCAAAACGGTCCAGCAACTGCGGGCGCAGTTCGCCCTCTTCGGGGTTGCCGCTGCCCACCAGCACAAAGCGGGCCGGGTGGCGAATGGAGAGACCTTCGCGTTCGACCAGGTTTTCTCCCGAAGCGGCCACGTCGATCAACAAATCCACCAAATGGTCGTCCAGCAAATTCACCTCGTCGATGTACAAAAAGCCCCGATGGGCCTGCGCCAGCAAACCGGGTGAAAACTCTTTGATGCCTTGCGACAAAGCTTTTTCTAAATCGAGCGCGCCCACAATACGGTCTTCTGTGGCGCCCAGGGGCAA
>NZ_CALBEX010000424.1 GCF_937889215.1 uncultured Limnohabitans sp. | reverse complement strand
GCCGACACGCGGATTTTCAATCCGCTGCTCTACCAACTGAGCTACCGGGCCGGTAAGGGTGAGATTGTAGCAGGACTTTTCCGTGGGGATTCCTGCTCTGTTCAAAAAAGTGCGTCACCGACTGGCTCACCCCTTGGCTGTCATTTCGCTGTACCAGCGTCTTAGCACAGACGTTGCACACTTTTTGAGCACCGTGCGGGGTGGGGATGCGCCACCGGCTTGAGGTTTAGCGGGGTGGTCAGGCGTAAAGAAAATTGACGCTTGCGGCTGGGTTGACAGCTTTGACTTGGACTGTGTTTACCCGCAGGACAGCGAGGTCTAGGGTGGGCGCATACACCTATAGCTTGCAAGAGAAAACCCCAGTACATTGGGAGATAGAACGTTGTGGCAATCGGAGGAAAATTTGAAAAAAAGAGAGCTTCCAGTATCGTTTTATGAACTGCGAGTGAATGCTCGCTTCCGAGGTCATGAAGCCAGGCCAGTCCCTCCATCACCAATGGATATCCTTAACTGAATCGCCCCGGGTTTTGAGGAGGCTCCACACTTTGAGAAGATGGAGCCATGAGCAAGAAATCAAACCGTTTTTCACCCGAGGTGCGCGAACGCGCTGTTCGAATGGTGCTCGAACACCGAGGCGAGTACCCATCGCTTTGGGCCACCATTGAGTCCATTGCCCCTAAGATCGGCTGCGTGCCGCAGTGTCTACCCGCTGGGCTAAATGCGTGCTGTAGGGCTTGTAAATGCGTTGTAGGGCGTTGAAAAAAGCAGGGGGCTGCGCTAGCTGAAGCGCTGCGCCATAACACTGCCGAACAGATGCCAGAAAAGCAGTTTTGAACCACTTTGGCTTAACTTTAGAAGGGGGGATTTGGCACTGTCAGCAAAGAGTGTGCCGCACCGTTTTGCACCCAATTTGCAGGCGCCATTAATGCTGAAGCTCTAGCGCCGGGCGAACTTTTTCAATCCGCTGCTCTACCAACTGAGCTACCGGGCCGGAAAAGAAATTATAGCAGAGGAAATAGCGCTTTCCCCCGACTCGACCTCAAATCAAGAGTGGCGTTTGCTGCGCGTGAGGTCCACACCGAGTTGCTTGAGCTTGCGGTACAGGTGGGTGCGTTCGAGGCCTGTTTTTTCGGCAACCCGGGTCATGGAGCCGCCTTCGTGGGCCAAGTGGAATTCAAAGTAAGCTTTCTCAAAGGCGTCGCGCGCTTCGCGCAACGGGCGGTCGAGCTCGAAACTTTGCTGCACATCCGGCGCCAATGCGCTTTGCGCCACGACCACGCCGGACATCGACAGAACGCTCGGCGGTTGGGGTGGGGCTGCGGCCAACATGGCTTGTTGCACTTGGTCACGCGCCAGGCCTTGCTCCACGGCCTTGAGCAGCTTTTGCAAGGTGATGGGTTTTTCCAAGAAAGCTTGCGCGCCGATCTTGACAGCATCCACGGCCGTGTCGATGGTGGCGTGGCCGCTCATCATGATCACGGGCATGTTCAGCAGGCCCGATGACGCCCACTCCTTGAGCAAGCTCACACCATCTGTATCCGGCATCCAGATGTCCAGCAAGACAAGGTCGGGGCGCATGTGAAGACGGGCCTCGCGCGCTTGCGCCGCGTTTTCAGCAAGTTCAACCTGGTGCCCCTCGTCAAAGAGGATTTCTGAGAGCAAGTCACGTATGCCGAGCTCGTCGTCCACCACCAATATATTTGCCATAGCCTGTTTTGTCTCTGTTCATGAACGGGGCTGATCTTGCCCCTGTGCTGTTTGCACCACCGCGAATGATAACGAGACTTGCGCCCCTGTGATGTCGCCATTTTCCTGCATGTTGCCCATGTCGATCCTCGCGCCGTGTTCATCGGCAATTTTCTTGACCACCGCCAAGCCCAGGCCTGTGCCTTTGGACTTGGTGGTCACATAGGGCTCGAAGGCCCGCTGCAGGATGTTGGGCGCAAAACCGGGACCGGTATCGGTCACGCTCAGTCGAACGCGTTGGCGTACAGCTCGCCATTCGGTGCGCACGTTCACACGCGCGTGGCTGAGGTCCGCCCCCCGCGCTTCACAGGCATCCTGGGCATTTTGCAGCAGGTTGTGAAAAACTTGCCGCAGCTGCTGCGCATCGCCAAGGATGGCGGGGCAGTCAGGGTCCAGGTGGGTAAAGACCATGGCCCGTGCAACATGGTCATGTGGCTCGGTCGCGTACAAGCTCATGACGTCCGCAATCAGGTCATTGAGTTGCACGGGTTGGAGGTCGGCCGAGGGCAGGCGGGCGTAATCTCTGAACTCATTGACCAAGCGCTTCATGGCGTCAACTTGATCGACGATGGTTTTGACCGATTTGTTCAGCACGGCGTCTTCTGCCGCGTCGAGCTTGCCCACCAGGCGTCTCTGCAAACGCTCTGCGGACAGCTGTATCGGGGTAAGCGGGTTCTTGATTTCATGCGCCAGCCTGCGGGCCACTTCACCCCAAGCCTGCGCCCGCTCGGCGGAAACGATTTCCGAGATGTCGTCGAAGACCAGCAAGCGCATGCCATCGGGCAATACGGCACCCCGGGCGAGCAAAGTGACACCCGTCTGGGTCAGGCCTTGTCCTGCGGCATGGATGTCAAAGGAGGTCTGCCAGTGGTCCAGCTCGTGCGCAGCCGTGCCGCTGTGCAGGGCGGTGAACTGCGCTTGCACGCCTTGTGCAAACGCTTGCAAGCCGGGCAAACTTTGCAAGTCCATGCCTTCGTGCGCCGTGACAGGCACCCGCAAGATGCGCGTCGCACCTGGATTGGCCGACTGGATGGTGCCTTGCGCATCGAGCACCATGACACCAGCGGTGAGGTTGTCCAAAATCGTTTGCAGGTTGCTGCGGGCCTGGTCGAGTTGGTTCAAGCTGCGTTCGACACTGCCACGGGCATCGGAGAGTTGCTGGGTCATGTCGGCAAACGAGCGGGTCAAT
>NZ_CALBEX010000423.1 GCF_937889215.1 uncultured Limnohabitans sp. | reverse complement strand
GGGCACACTGGGGTTCTTCAACCCCGAGCTGAAATGGACGCAAGACAAAACCGCCAGTGGTGCGGTTTGGGGACAGGTTCTGCTGGACGTCAACACGGGTCCGCCCGCCCGCATCACCGAAGTGCAATGGCAGTGGCAAGGCGATGTGGCCGACAACCCGTTGGCGCGGCCTCAACAAGAAGCCATCGTGCGTCTGTGGGCCTTGCCAGAGGGTGAGACCTTCAACCAGTCCGACTGGCGTGCAGCCAAAAACCAAGCACTGCGCCAACTGCTGGCAGAAAATTACCCTTGGGGCCGCTTGGTGCACAGCCTGGCGCTGGTGGACGAGCCCAACAACCAAGTGCGCTTGTGGCTCACCCTGGACTCGGGCCCCGCTGTTCGCCTGGGTGAGCTGCAAATTTCAGGGGCAGACAAATACGGCACGGAACAAGTGCAACGACTGGCGCGTTTGCCAGCGGGCAAAGCCTACCGCCAAAACGATTTGCTCGAAGCACAGCAACGCTTGGTGGTCAGCGGCTTTTACGACTCGGTGTTTGTCAGCCTTGCACCTGAAGGCAGCCCCGAATTGGCCCCTGTAAAAGTGGAGCTAAAAGAAAGCTTGCGCCAAAAATGGGTGCTGGGTCTGGGTGTGCGCAGCGACAGCGGTGCCCGCCTGAGCGCCGAGCACACGCACCACAGCGTACCCGGTTTGCATTGGCGCTCGGTCAGCAAAATCTCCATCGACCGTGACTTGCAAAGTCTGGGCGTGGACTTGCTGGCCCCCCCCGACAGCAGCCTGTGGCGCTGGAACACTTCGGCCCAGTTTGAGCAAGAAAAACGTGGTGATTTTCAAGTCAACAGCCAACGCTGGCGGGCCGGTCGCATCCAGCTGGGTGACCGCGTTGACCGCTCTTATTACGCCCAATACGACACGGCCCGACAACCTGGTGACACGCAAGGCGTGCGCGAATCGGTCAGCGGCAACTTGGCCTGGACCTGGCGCAACTTTGACAGCTTGCCATTCCCCAACAGCGGCTTGGGGGTGGGTGTCGAGCTGGGCTCCGGTGTGACGCTGGGGTCTAACAACGAACCCTATTTGCGTTGGCGCGCGAAAGGTCTGGGGCTGCTGCCCTTGGGATCAACGCGCGGCCGCCTGGCTGTGCATGGCGAAATGGGCAGCGTGGTCAGCCGCGACACAAGCAATTTGCCCACCACACAGCTGTTTTTGACGGGCGGTGACAACAGCGTGCGCGGGTACGCCCCGAACAGCATCGGCGTCGATGCCGGCAACGGCCTGACCGTGGCAGGCCGCTACTTGGCCACTGGCAGTGTGGAGTGGCAACGGCCCATCCGTTGGAACGGCCAGCGCACAGACTGGGAAAGTGCCGTATTTGTGGATGCAGGCGCTGTGGCCAATGAAACCCACCAACTCCATGCACAAGTCGGCTATGGCTTGGGCGCACGCTGGCGCAGCCCGGTCGGGCCTGTGCGCATGGACCTGGCCTACGCGCAGGCCCTGCACAAATTCCGCCTGCACCTGAGCGTGGGCTTCACTTTCTGACCATGGCCCCCACCACACCCACCGAAACCCCAGCGCTGGATGCCGCGCCAAAGCGGGCCAAGCCCCTTTACAGGCGGGTTGCTGCGCGTCTGGGCACGCTCTCGGCCGTGGGTTTGTCCGCCCTGCTGGGGCCTTTGGTGTTGCTTGCTTTGGTTGGGGCTTTGTGGGCTTGGTCGGGTACGGCGGGCTCCTTGGCCACGACCCTGAAAATAGCGGCCTGGGCATTGCCCGCTGACCAGCAACTGAGCAGCTCGGATGTAGAAGGCAATTTGCGTCAAGGCGGACGCATCGGCCAGCTCCAGTGGCAGCGCGCGGGGCTTCAAGTGGCGTCACGCGACGGTCAAATTTTGCTGGATTGGTCGCAGCTTTGGCGTCAGGCCTGGCCAGTGCGCAGCATCCACCTGAAAAACCTGCAGATCGACGACCAGCGCGCGCCCCAAGCAGTGACACCATTAACGTCTGTGAGCCTGCCGCTGCCTTTGCAACTGGCTTGGCAAGTAGACCAATTGCGCTGGAAAGGGGGCGCGGATGTGGCCCTGTCCGATGTGCGGGGGCATTACGCGTTTGATGGCCAAGCACACCAACTCCAAGTGCAATCACTGACCCTGGCACAAGGTCGCTACAGCTTGCAAGCGCGTTTGCAGGCCCAAGCCCCCATGGCCCTGCAGATTGACTTGCAAGGTGAGGTTCAAACCCCCACAAGCGGGGGCGTCCCCGGCCGGCCTCTGGCGCTGCAGTCGTCGATCCAAGGTAACTTGTCGGGCCTCTTGGCCCAGCTGTCGCTGCAAGCCCAACTGGCCCCGGTCAACGCACCAGGCCCCTTGTTGCGCACGCCAAACAGCGTGCACCTGGACCTGCAAGCGCAGATTCAACCTTGGCAGAAGCAACCGCTGCGGCAAGCTCAAGGGCAATGGCAGGCCCTGGACTTGGCCCCGCTTTGGCCGGGTGCCCCTCAAACCCGGCTGCAGGGGCAAGCCAAAGTGACGCCCAATGGCCAGGCCTGGCAGCTCGACACAACGTTGAGCAACGCTTTGCCAGGGGCCTGGGACAAACAGCGCCTGCCGCTGAGCACACTGAGCCTGCGTGCCCGCTATGACCAAGGGCTTTGGCAAGTCGAGCAAGCACAGGCCCAAATGGCCGGTGGGAAGGTGCAAGCCCAAGCCCAGCAGACACTGGCAGGCTGGACGGGGCAGCTCGACCTCCATGGCGTGGAGCCAGCCCAGGTCCACACCGCACTGCTCGGACCTGCCGTGCAAGGCCGACTGCAAGCCCAAGCCACAGGCCCCAAAAGCATTCATGTCCAGGCCGACCTGAGAGCGCAGAGCTTGCCCAATGCAGCGGCGCAGCCCACGTCAAGCCCCAGCCCAAAGGCTGGCTTGCAATGGGAAAAACTCCAGCTCTCCGGTCAATGGGAAGGGCAAACCTGGGACATTGAATCCCTGCGGCTGCAAGCTGCGCAAGCCTTGCTCGAAGCACGGTTCAAACTGCAACCGGCTCTGCGAACGGTGCAAGGGCAGATGACGCTGCAACTGCCTGGCTTGCAAGCACAGGCGCAAGGCTCTCTGGCCCCGCTCAGCGGGCAAGGCCGCTTGAGCGTCGCGATGCCCAACGCCTCGCAAAGTGTGAATTGGCTAAAAACCTTGCCGATCTGGGGGGCCGCGTTCAAAGACCTCAAGGCTTCTGGCACAGGCCTGCTCGAAGCACAATGGCAAGGCGGCTTTGAACAAGCCGACACGCCCTTGTCCATCAAGGTGCAAGGGCCAAGGCTCGAATGGCATCCACCCGCACAGACCCCCTGGGTCATGGCGCAAAGCCAATGGCAATTGCAAGGAACGCCTCGGTCGGTGCAGGCCCAACTGCAAACAAAACTGAGTCGGGGCAACACCAGCGCTGAAGTTCAAACCCACTGGCATGCCCGTCGGCCCGATGTGTCCAGTTCAAACTGGCAAGGCCAGATCGACAGCGTGCAAATCCACCTGCCCAACGCCGCGACAGCCACTGCAGCACCTTGGCGCTTGCAAATGCAGCAAGCATGGGACTGGCAAGCCCGGCTGGATGAGCCCACGCCCTCGCTCAACTGGGGACCGTCCAACTGGCACCTTCAAGGCCCAACCCCAGGCACAGGGCGCCTCACCGTGGCAGCGGGGGACTGGACGGGTCAGGGTGAAAAACAAGCGCAAGCGCACGGGCTTGCCCGCTGGGAAGATGTGCCTTTGAGTTGGGCGCAGCCTTGGTTGGGCACGGACATCCAAAGCGACGTGCTTTTGCAAGGCCAAATGGCGCTGCAACTCGACCAAAACCTGAGCCTGACACTCTCAGCCGAACGCACCCAAGGCGATGTGCGCGTCTACACCGCCAACGGTGCCGGACAACGCACCGCCGCTGGC
>NZ_CALBEX010000422.1 GCF_937889215.1 uncultured Limnohabitans sp. | reverse complement strand
GTCTGGATTGGGTAAACACCAATTAACCGACCGCTCGGTTGGTTTTATGATTGCATCTGAGACAACATTTAAGGAGCTCAAGGTATGACATTTTTGAAACACACCGCAGTGGCCGCCGGCTTGCTGCTGGCTGGTTTCGGCGCTCAAGCCCAGACCACCACCCTCAAAGTTCACCACTTTTTGGGCACACAATCGGTTCAGCACACCACCATGTTGGGTGACTGGTGCAAAGCCATTGCCAAAGATTCGAACAACCGCCTGAAATGCGATATTTTCCCATCCATGCAACTCGGCGGCACACCACCCCAGTTGTACAAGCAAGTGGTCGACGGCGTGGTGGATGTGGCTTGGACCTTGCAAGCCTACACCGCCAAACTGAACAAACTGGAAGTGTTTGAGCTTCCGTTCATGATGACCAACGCCGAAGCCACCAGCCGCGCCGCTTGGGACTATGGCCAAAAATATGCCAAGGACGATTTCAGCGACGTCAAGATGCTCGCCATCCATGTGCACGGCCCAGGCAACATTTACACCAAAAACAAAGCACTGACCCAAATGTCAGACTTCAAGGGTCTGAAGGTCCGCGCCCCCACACGTCAAATCGTGAAAATGGTGTCCATGTTGGGTGCCACACCGGTCAGCATGCCCGTGCCACAAGTGCCCGAGGCCCTGTCCAAAGGCGTGGTTGATGGCGCTGTGATCCCTTACGAAGTGGCTCACGGTTTGAAGGTCAATGAGTTGACCAACTTCACCGCCGAAACCGACCGCAGCTACAACGCGCTGTACACCACCGTGTTCGTGTTGCCCATGAACAAAGCCAAATACGAGTCCTTGCCAGCTGACCTGAAAGCGGTCATCGACAAGAACTCTGGCAGCGATCTCTCCGCTTTCATGGGCAAAACCCAAGCTGGCGACGACGTGGTGGGCAAAAAGATTTTCGAGGCTTCCAAAAACCAGAAAATCTCCATCATCGCCAAGGCTGAGCTCGAAAAATGGCGCAAAGCCACCGACTCTTTGGATGACAGCTGGGCCAAAGACATGACTGCAAAAGGCATGGATGGCGCCGGTATGCTCAAGTCTGCACAAGACCTGATCAAGCAATACACCAAGTAATTGGCTGCTTTGTAACAAGGGGTGGCTTGGCCACCCCTTTTTTTCGCGACAATGTGTGTTTGACCCCGTTGAGGATGTCCCCTTGGCTGATTTTGTTCTGAACGAAGATTCTCAAGCGAGAGGCCCGGTTGGCGTGGGGCTTGAATACCTCTGCAAAACCATGGCCGTGGCCGCTGGTTTGGTCCTGACCGCCATGGCCTTCATGTCGATCATCAGCATTGCAGGGCGCACCTTTTTCAGTCAACCCATTTTGGGCGACTACGAACTGGTGCAAATGTTCAGCGCCATTGCCGTGAGCCTGAGCTTGCCTTACACCCATTGGGTCAAAGGCCACGTCATCGTCGACTTTTTCACCACCAGTGCTTCGCCCCGCCTGATCGCCTGGCTCGATGCCTTTGCCAACCTGATCATGGCCGCCATCGCAGGCTTGGTGACTTGGCGCATGTGGTTGGGCTTGTTCGAGCTGCGCGAATCCATGGACGCTTCCATGCTGTTGGAAATGCCTGTTTGGTGGACTTATGTGCCCATGGTCGCGGCTTTTGCCTTGCTGTGCGCCAGCGCCCTTTATGCCATTGGCAATGATTTTGGAAAGATGCGGTCATGACTGGAATTGAATGGGGTGGCCTGATGTTTCTGGCCATGCTGGTGATGCTGGCCATGCGCATCCACATTGCGACAGCCATGCTGCTGGCAGGCTCCATTGGCTATGCGGCCGTGGCGGGCGTTGACCCCTTGATCAACTATTTCAAGCAAGCGGCCTACACACGTTATTCCGTGTACGACCTCTCTGTGGTCCCTCTATTCTTGTTGATGGGCCAATTTGCAACGCACGGGGGGCTGTCTCGGGCCTTGTTCAAGGCGGGCAACGCCTTCATCGGCCATTGGCGCGGTGGCATGGCCATGGCGGCCGTCACGGCATGCGCCGGGTTTGGCGCCATTTGCGGCTCTTCTTTGGCCACAGCGGCCACCATGGGTCAGGTGGCCTTGCCCGAGCTCAAAGCGAACGCCTATTCGATGCGTCTGTCCACGGCGGTTGTGGCCGCAGGCGGGACTTTGGGCATCTTGATCCCCCCCTCGGTTCCCTTGGTCATTTACGCGATCATCACCGAACAAAACATCGCCAAGCTGTTTGTGGCCGCATTCATTCCGGGCATCATTGCCGCGATTGGCTACATGGTGGTGATCGGCATCATTGCCCGGGTCAGCCCACAAGATGCGCCACGCGGCGTCAAATACACTTGGCCCCAAAAATTACAAGCCGTCGTCGAAACTTGGCCGGTACTGCTGATTTTTGCTGTCGTTATCGGCGGCATTTACGGCGGCATCTTCACACCCACTGAAGCCGCCTCGATCGGCACCGTGGCGACTGCATTTGTGGCTTGGACTTCAGGCGGTCTGAAGGGCAAAGGCTTTTTGCAATGCATGTACGGTGCGGCGGGTGCCACCGGCATGATTTTCTTGATTTTGCTGGGCGCAGATTTGCTGAACGTGTTCCTCGCACTCACCCAGGTCAACACCGAACTGGCCAAATGGGTGGTAGGCATGCATTTGCCGCCTCTGGCCGTGGTCTTCACCATCATCTTGATTTACCTTCTGCTCGGTTGCATCATGGACAGCCTGTCCATGATCTTGCTCACCGTCCCGATGTTCTTCCCGATCATCATGGGCATTGACATCTGGGGCATGGACAACGAGTCGAAAGCCATCTGGTTTGGTATCTTGGCACTGATGGTGGTTGAAGTGGGACTGATCACGCCGCCGGTAGGCATGAACGTGTTCATCATCAGCAGCATGGCCAAAGATGTCCCCATGAAAGAAACGTTCAAGTACATCCTGCCTTTCTTGGCTTCAGACGCGATTCGCATTTGTGCCATCGTCTTTTTCCCAAGCATCGCGCTGGTGGCCCTCAAAGTATTATCCTGACGCCTTATGTACCAACGACAAGCCATCCGCCATTGCCGAGACTGCGGCTCTCCCGTGGCCTATGGCCTGCCCCCAGATGGCGATGTGCGTGAACGCGCCATCTGCACCGCCTGCCAAACGATTCATTACGAAAACCCCCTGAACGTGGTGGGCACAGTGCCGCATTGGGGCGATCAGGTGTTGCTGTGCAAACGCAACATCGAACCGCGCAAAGGCAAGTGGACGCTGCCCGCAGGTTTCATGGAGCTGGGTGAATCCACCTCTGAGGGCGCTGCCCGAGAAACCACCGAAGAGTCCGGTGCGCAATTCATCATGGAAGACCTGCTCACGGTGATGAGCGTGCCGCGTGTGGGTCAGGTGCACTTGTATTACTGCGCCCGCCTGACCAGCGACGTGTTCGACCCCGGACACGAGACCATGGAAGCGCGCTTGTTCAAAGAAGAAGAAATTCCTTGGGACGAATTGGCCTTTCGCACCGTCAAGGAAACGCTTGAGCATTACTTTGCAGACCGGCGTGCAGGACGCTTCAGCACACACGCCTTCGACATCGCCTGAGCGCCGCCCCTCACAGGTCAATCGCCGCAGCCGACCCCGCTTGCTTGCGCAACTCAAATTTCTGAATCTTGCCCGTGCTGGTTTTGGGCAGCTCACCAAACACCACCGCACGCGGCACCTTGAAGCCCGCCAAGTGCTGCTTGCAATGCGCCACGATCTGCTCGGCCGTGACCTCGGCGTCGGCCTTCAGCTCCACAAAGGCACAAGGCGTCTCGCCCCAGCGCGCATCGGGCTTGGCTACCACGGCGGCTGCCAGCACAGCCGGGTGGCGGTACAGCACGTCTTCCACCTCGATCGATGAAATGTTCTCGCCGCCCGAAATGATGATGTCCTTGCTGCGGTCCTTGATCTTGAAATAACCGTCCGGGTACTGCACCGCCAGGTCACCGCTGTGGAACCAGCCACCTGCAAAAGCCTCTTGCGTGGCCTTGGGATTTTTCAGATAGCCCTTCATGGTGATGTTGCCTTTGAACATGATCTCACCCATAGTTTCGCCGTCTTGTGGCACGGGCTGCATGGTTTCAGGGTTGAGCACTCGCACATCGCGCTGCAGGTGGTAGCGCACACCCTGGCGGGCGTTCAGCCGGGCCCGATCGCCGATGTCGAGCGCACCCCACTCGGGATGTTTGGGGCACACCGTGGCCGGGCCATAGACCTCGGTCAGGCCATACACATGGGTCAAATCAAAACCCATCTGCTCCATGCCCTCGATCATCGAGGCCGGGGGCGCAGCGCCCGCCACCATGGCCTTGATGCCCGCAGGCACCCCCGCCTTCATGGCCGCCGGGGCATTGACCAGCAAGCCGTGCACGATGGGCGCACCGCAGTAATGCGTGACACCATGGTCGCGCATGGCATCGAACATGGCCTGCGCATCCACCTTGCGCAAACACACGTTCACGCCAGCACGCGCCGCCACCGTCCACGGAAAGCACCAGCCATTGCAATGGAACATGGGCAGCGTCCACAAATAGGCCGCGTGCTTGGGCATGTCCCATTCCAGAATGTTGGAGATCGCATTGGTGGCCGCCCCCCGGTGGTGGTAGACCACGCCCTTAGGGTTGCCGGTGGTGCCACTGGTGTAGTTCAGGGCAATCGCGTCCCATTCGTTGGCAGGCAAGCTCCAGGCAAAGTCGGCTTCGCCGCGGGCCACAAAGGCTTCGTACGTCAGATCGCCGAGATTTTCGGTGGGACCGGTGTACAACGCGTCCTCCACATCGATCACCAACATGGGCCGGGTGGACTGGCGCAGCGCCAGCGCTTTTTTCATCACGCTAGAAAACTCCGGGTCCACGATCACGGCCTTCGCCTCGCCGTGGTCGAGCATGAAGGCCACGGTCTCCGGGTCCAGCCGGGTGTTGATCGCATTGAGCACTGCCCCTGCCATGGGGATGCCAAAGTGCGCCTCTACCATGGGCGGCGTGTTGGGCAGCATCACCGCCACCGTGTCGTTTTTGCCAATGCCCGCCTGCGTGAGCGCACTGGCCAGTTGGCGGGTTCGGCGGTAAGTGGTGGCCCAGTCCTGGCGCAAATCACCGTGCACGATGGCCAGGCGGTGGGGGTACACCTCGGCCGTGCGCTCGATGAAACTCAGCGGCGAAATCGGCGCATGGTTGGCGGGGGTTTGGGGCAAGTCTTGGTCAAAGATGCTGACTTTGGTATCGGTCATGAACAGGTCCTGTTTCGGCTGACGGTTGGATGTTGATCAGTTTGCCTGACCTCGCGCTGAAATCCATGCTGGTTTGCCCCGAAACCCGCACGGAATGAACCGTCCTTATCGGCGAAAATAGCCCTCTTATGGCCATCCCCCAGTCTTTCATCCAGGAGTTGCTGTCCCGCGTCGACGTGGTCGACATCGTGGGCAAGTACGTGCAGCTCAAGAAAGGCGGCGCCAACTTCATGGGCCTGTGCCCCTTCCATGGCGAAAAATCCCCCAGCTTCAGCGTCAGCCCCACCAAGCAGTTTTTTCATTGCTTTGGATGCGGCAAAAACGGCAATGCCATCGGCTTCTTGATGGAGCACGCGGGCATGACCTTCATCGAAGCCGTGAAGGACCTGGCCCAGCAAACCGGCATGGTGGTGCCCGAAGAACAACAATCGCCCGAGGACCGCGCCAAAGCCGCCGCCGCCAAGGCCAAACAAGACAGCCTGAGCGATGTGCTCGAAAAAGCCGGTGACGCTTACCGCGACCAGCTCAAAATCACCCCGCACGCCATCGACTACCTCAAGGGCCGGGGCCTGTCGGGCCAGATCGCCAAGCGCTTTGGCCTGGGCTATGCGCCCGAAGGTTGGCGCTCGCTGGCCAGCATCTTCCCCAAATACGACGACCCGCTCCTGGCCGAATCGGGCCTGGTGATCGTCAACGAAGAAGACGACAAACGCTACGACCGTTTTCGCGACCGCATCATGTTCCCGATCCGCAACATCAAAGGCGAGTGCATCGGCTTTGGCGGGCGGGTGATCGGCTCAGGCACGCCCAAATACCTCAACTCACCGGAAACCCCGGTCTTCCACAAAGGCC
>NZ_CALBEX010000421.1 GCF_937889215.1 uncultured Limnohabitans sp. | reverse complement strand
AATGACCATGTCGGCATCTTGGGCCCCGGCTTCGCGCAATACCGAGGGCTCAATGCCGTTGCCCACCACGCCTCGCAGGTCCAGGCGCTCTTCGAGCAAACGCAGGCGCGCAGGGTCCTGGTCGATGACGGTGATGTCGTTTTGCTCGGAAACCAGACTTTCAGCGACGCTTTCGCCCACGCGGCCAGCGCCGAGGATGATGATGTTCATAACCCGAAATGATACGTGAATGGGCCGTGCAATCGCCCACTGGACGCATCAAAGTGCGCGCTGGATGATGATTTTCTGCACGTCGCTGGTGCCTTCGTAGATCTGGCACACCCGCACGTCGCGGTAAATGCGCTCAACCGGGAAGTCGCTCACATAGCCGTAGCCGCCCAGGGTCTGGATGGCGGCGGAACACACCATTTCGGCGGCTTCGCTGGCGAACAGCTTGGCCATAGCCGCTTCTTTGAGGCAAGGGCGTCCTGCGTCGCGCAGGCTGGCCGCGTGCCAGATGAGTTGGCGAGCCGCTTCGAGTTGCGTGGCGCAGTCGGCCAAACGGAAACCCACGGCTTGGTGATTAAAGATGGCGATGCCAAAGCTTTCGCGCTGCTTGGCGTAGTCGATGGCCACATCGAGTGCGCTGCGGGCCATGCCCAGACTTTGCGCGGCAATGCCGATGCGCCCGCCTTCCAGCGAAGACAGAGCGATCTTGTAGCCCTCGCCCTCCTGGCCGATCAGGTTCTCGGCGGGGATGCGGCAGTTGTCAAAGTTGATCTGCGCGGTGTCGCTGCTGTGTTGGCCCAGCTTGTCTTCCAGGCGGGCCACGTTGTAGCCGGGGCTGCGGGTGGGCACGATGAAGGCGCTCAGGCCTTTTTTGCCCGCGCCCTTGTCGGTCACCGCGATCACGATGGCCACATCGCCGTTTTTACCGCTGGTGATGAATTGCTTGACGCCGTTGATGACGTAGCCGTCGCCGTCTTTGACGGCCGTGGTGCGCAGAGCAGAGGCGTCCGAGCCCACATGCGGCTCGGTCAGGCAAAACGCGCCCAGCATCTGGCCTTGAGCCAATGGCGTGAGCCATTGCGCTTTTTGCCCGGCGTTGCCGTACATCATCAAGATGGCGTTGACAGGGCAATTGGTCACGCTGATCACGGTGCTGGTGCCGCCGTCACCGGCCGCGATTTCTTCAAGTACCAGCGCCATCGTGACATAGTTCAGGCCCGCGCCGCCTAGCTCCTCAGGCACACAAATGCCATACGCCCCCAGCTCGGCCAGGCCTCTGTGCGCTTCTTTGGGGAAGTGGTGCTTTTTGTCCCACTCAGCGGCGTGGGGCCAGAGTTCGCGCTGTGCAAAGTCACGCACGGCGTCGCGGATCATCTCTTGGTCGGGGGTCAGCAGCATGTCGGTCTTTCTTTGTGGGGTCACCAAGGCAGCGGTTGCCCATCGTGGTTCAAAAATGCGCCACGGTGTTTCGGGTCGCGTTGTTCAAGGACGTGGTTCAGCGTCTGGCGCAGGCTGCTCGCGCTTTGCTCGGTTGTCAGCGGTGCCGTGGGTCCACCCATGTCGGTCTGCACCCAACCGGGGTGGATGGCCAGCACGGTGATGCCCGACTGCTCGGCTTGGGTGCAGCGCACGACCATGTTGAGCGCCGCCTTGCTCACGCGGTAAAGCGCGGCGTTGCCGCTGGTGGTTTCATGCTGGCTGCCCATGATGGAGCTGATGCAAGCGATCACGCCTTTTGTCTCTTGCACCATGGGCACGATTTGCGGGATGACCTGCATCGCCCCCATCACGTTGGTGTGCATCACCGCGTCAAAGCTGTCGCGGGTGGGCGGCGTGTTGGCGCTGGCGCGGTCCAGTGCCCCCGC
>NZ_CALBEX010000420.1 GCF_937889215.1 uncultured Limnohabitans sp. | reverse complement strand
GCATGGGGGTGATCAGGGATAACGTGAATTGGACAAGTGGTCAGACCAGTTGCAGAATCATCACATGATCAAAAGCCATTGCAACTCCGCACAAACCCGCATGGCGGCTGTCACGCAAACGACGTGTGTTGCTGCAGGGGTGTCGCATGCTGCGAAGCCTTAAAGCATTTGACGTTGCATTTGTCGCTGCTGGCAGCTGATCTTTCGTTGACTGTTCTTTCCACCATCCTTGCAGCCCCACATGACCCCCGTCACCATTGAGCGCGTGAGCCTTCGGCAAGTGAACTTGCCGCCCAAGGTCTTGCGCACCGACGCCATTCAGTCGTTCGTGACGCAAGAAACGATGTTGCTCACGCTGCACTGCAGCGACGGCATAGACGCCACGGGTTACGCCTACACGATTGGCACTGGCGGCTCATCAGTCATTGCCTTACTCAAGGACCACCTGGCGCCGCGACTGATCGGGCGCGACCCGGTCATGGTCGAGGCGATCTGGAAGGATTTGTTTTTTCACACCCACGCCACCGCTGTGGGGGCCATGACCAGCTTGGCGCTGGCGTGCGTGGACACCGCCCTGTGGGACTGGCGCGCACAAATCCAAGGCCTGCCGCTGTGGCGCTTGCTGGGCGGGGCGCAGTCGCGGGTGCCGCTCTACACCACCGAAGGCGGCTGGCTGCATTTGTCGCCGCAGGCACTGGTGGACCAGACACTGGAGGCACAAGCCCAAGGTTTCAAAGGGGCCAAGATCAAGATCGGCCGCCCGCATGTGAGCGAAGACGTGGCTCGCCTGTCTGCCGTGCGCGATGCAGTGGGGCCGGGTTTTGAGTTGATGACCGATGCCAACCAAGGCTTCAACCGCGCCGAGGTGGTGCGCCGTGCGCGGGCTTTTGACGGCTTGGGGCTTGCCTGGATCGAAGAGCCCCTGCCCGCCGAAGACGTCTCGGGCCACCGCCAGTTGCGCGAACACACCACCATTCCGGTGGCGGTGGGCGAATCGATGTACCACCCGATGCAGTTTCGCGAATACCTGGAGCAGGGCGCGTGTTCCATCGTGCAGCCCGATGTGGCGCGCATTGGCGGCATCACACCCTGGATCAAGACCGCGCACCTGGCCGAAACCTTTGACGTGGCGGTGTGCCCGCACTTCTTGATGGAGTTGCATGTGAGCCTGTGCGCGGCCGTGCCCAACGCCACCTGGGTCGAATACATCCCGCAGCTTGACGACATCACCACCTCGCGCATGCAGGTGCAGGGCGGTTATGCACTGCCACCCGACACCCCAGGCCTTGGCATCGCCTGGGACTGGGCGGCCATTCAACAACGACAGACGACCCACATGGAGATCCAAGCATCATGAGACTCAAAGGAAAAATCGCGCTGGTCACCGCAGCCGGTCAAGGCATTGGCCAAGCGGCGGCATTGGCCATGGCTGCTGAAGGTGCCACCGTTTACGCCACCGATGTGAATGCTGAATTGCTCAAGAGCTACCAAGGCGTGGCGAATGTGCATACGGCAGCGCTGGACGTGCTCGACAAAAAAGCGATTGCCGCCCAAGTGGCCAGCTTGCCGCGCATTGACATCGTCTTCAATTGCGCAGGCTTTGTGCACAACGGCAACATCGAGTTGGCCACTGACGAGGACTGGGATTTCGCTTTTAATTTGAATGTGCGCTCGCAGTTCTGGATGATCCAGGCGGTCATTCCCAAAATGCTTGCGCAGTTTGCCCAAGACGGGCGCGGTGGCAGCATCATCAACAT
>NZ_CALBEX010000419.1 GCF_937889215.1 uncultured Limnohabitans sp. | reverse complement strand
CAGAAAGATCAAACCGCCAAACACTTTCTTGACCCTGTCGCCATGCGCCAGCACTTTGTCGCGCACCGACTGAAAGCCCCGACGCGAGGCGTAAGCCACCGCCACCAAAGGCAAAGCCGCACCCAGGCCGAAGATACCCAACACAATGCCCCCACGCAGCGCACCACCTTCGCTGGCCACCAGCGTCAAGGCCGATGCCAACAAAGGGCCGGAGCAAGGGCTCCAAACCAAGCCCAACACCGCGCCCAAAAGCAGCGCCCCCCAGAGCGTGTCGCCTTGCAAGCGCGAAGACATGTTGTTGGCACCGCTGGCCAAGGGCATCATCCATTGGGTAAAACGTTCATTGAGCGCAGGCACCCACATCATCACACCCAAGGCCATCAGCAGCACGGCGCCAAACAAGCGCACATGGTCGCTGTCCAGGCCAATCACCGGCCCCAAGGCACCGATCACAACCCCTATGCCCGCAAAAGACAAAGCCATGCCCAAGCCCATGGCCAAAGGGGCCAGGCGATTGCCCTGTGCAGCACCCCCCAACACCATCGGCAAGATGGGAAAAACACAAGGCGACAAAGTGGTCAAGCTGCCAGCAAGCAAGCTCAAACCCAGGTGACTGACGGGCAAATCCATGATGCGTCTTTCAGTTCAGAGGGGCGTTCACTTGGCCGACAGCAAAGCTGTCTTGAGCGCCTGCGGATCGGTCACGCCACCCGAGCGGTGCTTTTGCTCTTGGCCCTTGAACACGATCAAGGTCGATTGCGAGCGAATGCCCATTTCGCGCTTGAGTTCACGCTCCTTGTCGTGGTCCACCACCAGTAAGGTGCCCGGCACGGTCGCGTCGTCCTTGAATGTGTTGAATACCCGCTCTTGAACCAAGCAAGTGGGGCACCACTTGGCGTGGAAGTGCAGGCTCACGGCTTCGCCGGCTTGCTGCTTTTGCGCCAAGATTTGGGCGCTGTAGGGCACGATGTCCAAGGCGTGCGCCGGGGCCATCCAGGCGCTCAGGGCCAAGGTCAAAAGCGCGAGGGTTTTGGGGGCGAGGGTTTGGGTCATGGTTGTTCCTTGTCTTGAGTTCACCGGTCTGCGGCTGGAGGCTGATGAGCCCCATACGCCGGTAAACATCATTTCGAAGCAGGCCCTTGTAAAGTTACAGGCTGATCCCGTTCAGGAGCAAAAAAAGCGCTGAGTTGTTGTCTGGTTCGGGTTCAGAATGTGACCCATTCACACTCAAGCTTTGGACTGCAAACGCAGCTGCACCCAAGCATCCAGCGACAAGCGCCCCGGCCCCATGAACACCAAGGGCAGCAACATGGCCATGTAAATCACAGGCAGCTTGAAGTTGCCAAAGCCGTCGTTGGTCAAGGCATAGCCCTTGAGCAACTCGCTGAAGGTGGCCCAGGACTCAGGCCAATGGACGCTGAGCATGGCCACGACGGTGAGCACGATCAGGGATGCCGAGAAAAAGCGCGTCCCCAAACCGATGACAAGGGCGATGGCCCCCACGACCTCAAAGCCCGTGGCCAAGGCCCAGTTGAGGTCGGCAGGGATCAAATGAAAAGGCCAAGGAAATTGGTCTTGGATGTCGGCAAACCAGTTGCTGCCGTGCAGCTTCTCGAACCCGGCTTCGCCATATTCCCAAGCCAAAATCAGCCGCAGGCTGAGCAAGCCCACCCACAGGCCGAGCAGATCGAGTGCGCCGATGCCCTGACGGGCTATGTTCAAAGTGTTTTTCATGTGCGTGTTCCAAGTAAGACGCCTTGCTCGCGCAGGCTGATGAGGAGTTGTTGACCAAAGCCCATCAAGGCTTGTGGGTCGGGGTGGTTCATGTCGGCAGCCAGTTGCGCAAAGGCTTGTTGGCCGCTCAGGCCTTGGTCCAGCAAACTGAGTACGTGGGCCGTGACGGCATTGATCTCGGTAAATTGCACGTCCAGCTGTGCATCGCGGAACACCACCAAAATTGTTGGTTCTGATTTGCGTGGCTGCCAGTCGGGTCCGATGCGGTGCACTGGCCAGGGGCTGACCACATCCACTCGTGCCGGGTTGATCAGCACGCTCGCTTGCATCATGTTGCCCTGGGGGTCGTGCGCAGGGGGCTGGGCGTCCATCACATCGACGGCGAGTTCGGCCCATTCATAACGCGCCAGATCGGCCAGCCAGACCGGCAAGGGCTGCGCGATGTGGTGCTCTGAGAGGTATCGCACAAACTCCCGCGGGATCTCGCGAAACCAGGGCGTGTGGGATGGCCAATCACGGTAAAAGGTGCGGCACAGCCTGCGCCAGCGGGTCTCGCCCAACAGCTGTCGGCAAACCGGAAAACAACTGTCGACAAAGCCGCACACGTTGTTGAACAGCAGCTCGTTGTAAACGGTCATGCGCCGCGCAGGTACACCCGCAGGTCGCCGTGTGTGGTGCGGGTCGCGCAGGTGCTGCGCCAGATCGCGCTGAAATTTTTGAAACGCCAGCATCACGCCACCTTTTGGCGCTGCGCGCTGCGGGATGGTTTGGACTGGCCAAACGCTTGCTGCTGCAAGTGGGCGATGTGCGCCACCTCTTGCGTGAGCGTCTGCAAATCGGGGATATTGAAATCGCGCTCCAGGCAAGTCGGCACCGGGTGACCCATGCGCGCATAAGCGGCTTGCAACAGTTGCCAGACCGGGTCGATCACATCGCTGCCGTGTGTGTCGATCACCAACCCATCGTCTTCCACGTAGTGGCCCGCCACATGCACATAGCAGGTGCGCTCCAGAGGCAGCTGCGCCAGATAGGCGTGCGGGTCAAAGCCAAAGTTACGGCTGTTGACATAGATGTTGTTCACATCCAGGTGGAGCAGGCAATCGGCTTGCTCGACCACGGCGCGCACAAATTCGGGTTCGGTCATTTCGGCACCGGGCGGTGCGATGTAGGTGGACGTGTTTTCCACGCCGATGCGCATGCCCAGAATGTCTTGTGCGCGGGCGATGCGCTCAGACGTGTAACGCACGGCTTCCTCGGTCATGGGAATCGGCAGCAAGTCATACAGGTGGCTGTCGTCAGCGCACCAGGACAGGTGTTCGGTGAAGAGTGTGATGCCGTGCGTGCGCATGAAATCACGGGTACGGCGCAGCAGGATTTCGTCCAGGGGTCCAGGGCCTCCCAATGACAAAGACAAGCCATGGCACACAAAGGGATAGCGCTCGGTGAAGGCGCGAAAATCACGCCCAGCCTTGCCACCCATGCCCGCCCAGTTTTCCGGGGCCACTTCGAAGAAGTCGATGCTCTGAGGCACTGCCTGGCGCAAAGCCGGGATCAACTCGCGTCGAAAACCCAAACCTGCCCTTGGGGCAAGCGCGTTGGTAGGAGGGGTGTAGGAATCCATGGTCATGGTGCTCGAAAGGGGGGGGTGGAAGCAGGGCAGTCAGCCCTTGGCGCACCCCCGATGGGTGTGCAGACCAAGAAACTGAACTCCCTCCGACTGACTTGCTGGCTTACTTCTTCTTGTCACCGCCGCACTTGCCTTCACCGCACTTGCCGTCTTTGGCTTTGCTCTTGTCAGCACCGCACTTGCCTTCGCCGCACTTACCATCCTTGGCCTTGGTGGTCTTCTTGTCAGCGCCACATTTGCCTTCACCACACTTGCCGTCCTTGGCCTTGGTATCGGCTTGGGCCACTTGGTAGCCAGCGTCCAGGGTCTTGGCGGCAAAGGGGTTGCCAGCAGCGTGTGCGGGCAGCAAGGTGGCTGCGGCAAAGGCAGAACCCAAAGCGATGGTGATGAGGTGTTGTTTGTTCATGAAATGCTCCTGAAAGTTTGAGGTGGGGTTGATGACCGCTTTGAGCTGTACCGTGTGGCACTTGTTCATCGCTGTCATGGTGTAATCCGCTCCGGAAGATTCAAAAGTTACGGAAAATGCATGCCATTTGTTTCCTTTTGTATCTGTAACTTTTTCACCCCTTTGGACGAACTGACTTGAGCGAAAGCCTGCAAACCCAAGAAGCCGAACTGCACGCCGCATGGATGCAATCCCTGCAAGGCGATCACGCCAGTTACCAACGTGCCCTCGGCCTCATGAGTGGCCATGTGCGGCGCTTTCTGCAAAAGCGAATGCAATCACAACTCAGCGATGTCGAGGACCTTGTGCAAGAAACCCTAATGGCGATCCATCAAAAGCGCCACACCTACCAAATTGACCAGCCCTTGACGGCCTGGATGTATGCGGTTGCGCGCTACAAATGGGTGGACCATCTGCGCGCCCACGGCCGACGCGAGGGTCTGCATGACGACATCGACGACTGGTCCGAAACCTTGTCAGTGGACAGCGATGAAGAGGCCAGCGATGCGCACAAAGACCTGGAGGTTGTGTTGGCCGATTTGCCGCTGCGCCAACGCGAGGCCATCGAACACACGCGCTTGATGGGTTTGTCGATCACCGAAACCGCCGAACGCACTGGGCAAAGTGAAGCCTCGGTCAAAGTCAACATCCACCGGGGCCTGAAAACCTTGATGGCCAAATGGGGAGCCAAAGCATGAAAACGAACGACCTGATTGCCTTGCTGGCCAGCGACACGCTGCAGCCACAAAAACCTGTGCGCCAACAACTGCTGCGTCAATTGGTGCTTGGTGCAGCGGTCTGTGGCTTGCTGTTGTTGGCCGTGTTTGGCCTGAACCCGCAGATGGACCAAATGGCGGTGCACCCGGCCTTCATCACCAAGATGCTGTGGCTCACGGCCTTGATGGGTTTCAGCTTGTATGGCTTGTTTCGTCTGGCCCGTCCGGGTGTGGGGCCCGGTCATACCGTGTCGGGCATCGGCTTGGCGCTAATGGCCATGCTCAGCCTGGGCATGCTGCAACTGCTTCAAACCGATTCAGCAGGGCGCTCTGGCCAGTGGATGGGTGGTACCTGGGAGGTCTGCTCGGCCAGCATCGTGGCCTTGTCTTTGCCCGTCCTCGGTGCTTTGCTGTGGGCCTTGCGGCAGCTGGCCCCTACGCGTCCAGCCCTGACGGGCGCGGTGGCAGGCATGCTGGCAGGCAGCTTGGCGGCCAGCATTTATTCATTGCATTGCCCAGAAACGAGTTTGACGTTTTTTGCCCTCTGGTACGAGGGCGGTATCGCCTTGGTTTCTGCTTTGGGTGCGGTGTTGGGCGCGCGTTGGCTGCGCTGGTAAAAAGGCTGCTCGACGCTCTTTCAAACCACACCCGCCAGAGGCAAATTCAACAACAGGTTTTGTGGCTTGAGTTTGAGCAAACCTTGCTCGTTCATCGCCAGGCCCAGATAAACCGGCTTGCCCTGCACGTCGGTGCGCATGTCAAGCGGGTCTTCAAAGCGCAGCTTGAACAGGCTGATGAGTTGTTGTTGCCGCTGGGCTGACAGCTCGGTGCCTTGGTACAAATCATTGAGCAAAGCGGTGGCCGTGGCGTCCAAGCCTACATGCCAACGCCAAGCAGGATCGTCCACTTTTTGCACGGGCTCAATGTGCACAGAAACGCCCAAAAAGTGCTGCACCCACAGCGCCAGCACGCCCGCCAGCGCTTTCAGGCCGGAGCGGGCATTGACCATTTTCAGGATCAAGCCGTGGGGCAACTCGTTCTGGATTTCGTGCGTCATGTCGAGCAAGAAGGCGTAGCGCCCCAAGCCTTCGCGTTGCGCGAGGTAGCGCTCTTCGTTGTCTTTGTGCAGCACCTTCACATCGACGGCCTTGAGCGGCGCGCCGCCTTCCATCAGCAAGCGGCCCATCTCACCCAAACCGCCGGTGGCTTGCAGGGTGTCGAGCGTGTCGCTGTCACCTGAAAGCACACGGCCATCGCGTACCGTAATGCGTTGGCGGCGAAACAGCAGCTCTGCAGCGCGCCACACCCAAGCGTCCTGAACATCGGCCAGAACATTGCATACGATGGCTTGCACCACCAAGTCGATGAACAGGGGCGGCAGCTGGATGTTGCCGCTCTGGATCCAGCCCATGTAGGCCGCTTCGAGTGAGCCTGCGCTTTCCACTTCATCGCGAAAGCGCAGAAACAGTTTGTAATTTTCACGGACATCGTCGTCCTTGAAATGTTTGTAGTCTGCAGGGGTGACCTGCATGTTGGGCATCTTGGTCAGGGCGGCATGCAAACGCTTTTCGGCCTTGCACGATTCGGGCACCAACGCCAGCTCGGGGCGCTGCAGCCACAAGCGCCAATAGTCGGGGCTCGCGCTGAGCCAGCCGCGTGCATTGAGGGTCAGGTGTTGGTGGCCACAGGCCGTCCAGAAAGTGTGCATGGCTTGGGCCTTAAGGGGCGCTGCGCGATGGCCGAGTATGGCCTGGCGCATTGTCGGCTGATGGATGATGGTCAAGGGCGTGTGATTGCGTCATGCCCACACCACCCGGTCGCACAGTTCGTTGGAAGGCGCTTGCCCCACTGGGAGCGGGCAGTGCTGGACCAGCAGTGCCGAGACCTCTTCGAGGGCCTGGGTCAGGCCATTTTCAAAATCAGACTGACGCAGTTGCGTGCCCAATTGCCGCACCACGTTTTGCCAATGGCCATCTGGCACATGGCGGTTGATGCCCCGGTCGGCGACGATCTCTACCCTGCGCTCAGCCAGCTGCAAGTAGATCAGCACGCCGTTGTTGTGCTCGGTGTCCCACACACGCAGTTTGCCGAACCAGGCCAAGGCGCGTTCGCGCACCACCGCCTCCACTGGGGCCACGCGCACAGCACGAAACAAGTAGCTGTTGGGCAGTGCCCCTTCGATGCACAACACCACTTGGCCTGTGTGGCGCGCCTCGCTGGCCATCACACGCGCCTGCAGCCGCCTGGCCATGGCGGGCGGCACGGCGTGTTCGGCAGCACGCTCAGGCGTCCAGCGGTGACGCCACCAACGCAGCCATCGGCGTCCGATTGCTTCTTGTGCTTGCATCACCAGCTCCCGGAGGCGCCGCCGCCCCCAAAATTACCGCCACCGCCCGACGAGAAACCACCGCCGCCCGAGCCACCCCAGCCACCATGCGATCCCCGGCCCCAACCACCCGAACCGGCGGTGTTGCCGGCCCCGCCTCGATGTCGACTGCGGCTGACCGACGCGCTGGACAAAGCCTGCATGAACAGTGCGGTCATCAAGCCGGCCATGCCCGCCAGCCCCGCCAACCACAACAAGCCGGTCATGTTCCAGGCCAAAAAACCGGCTGCCCCAGCTGCAGCCATGGACCCCAGCCGGTTGCCCAAGATGCTGCGCAGCACGCTGGCCACCAAGGGCACGGCAACGAGCAAGAGAACGGTCAGGTCCAGCCAATCCACGCCACCCGTGTCGACACGCTGCGTGCTTGCTGCAGGCAGGGGCAAAGCCTCGCCTTCAATGCGGGCTTGCAAATGCGCCAAGCCTGCACGCAGACCACCGGCCACATCGCCCTGACGAAACGCGGGCGTGATCACTTGATCGATGATGCGCTTGGCGGCCAAGTCGGGCACCGCGCCTTCGAGCGCTTTGGCTGGCGCAATGCGCAAGCGCCGGTCATTCAGGGCCACCACCAGCAACAGGCCGTCGCCGACCTCCTGGCGACCAATCTTCCAGTTGTCACCCAGTCGTTGGGTGAAATCGGCAATGTCTTCAGGTGCTGTGCTGGGCACCAGCAAGACCACGATTTGTGTGCCGCGCTGCTGCTCAAAGGCCAGCAGCTGCTGCTCAAGTGCGGCCACATCAGCGGCAGCCAAGGTGCCGGTTTGGTCCATCACCCGCGCAGTGAGGGCGGGGACGGGCAGCAAGGCTTGCGCCCATGCAGGCGACAAGGCTGCGGCCCCAAGCGCCACGCACAGCGACAACATGGCCCAAGTCCGGGACCAAGCAGGCCAGGCCGCTTGCTGGCGCATGTGCGCCTGCGTCACTTGCCGAAATCCACTTTGGGTGGCGCACTGAGCGCCGCTTCATTGGCCACCGTGAAATTGGCCTTGGGCGCGTAGCCAAACACCTTGGCGGTCAGGTTGCTAGGAAAGCTGCGGGCCAACACGTTGTAGTCTTTCACGGCAGCGATGTAGCGGTTGCGCGCCACGGTGACGCGGTTTTCGGTGCCTTCGAGCTGCACGCGCAAATCGGCAAAGCCCTGGTTGGCTTTGAGGTTGGGGTATTGCTCGGACACCACCATCAGGCGGGACAGGGCGCTGGACAATTCTCCTTGCATGGCCTGAAATTGTTGCAGCGCCTGGGGGTTGGTCAGCACCTCGGGGGTGATCTGGAAACTGGTGGCTTTGGCTCGGGCCTCGATCACTTGGGTGAGGGTTTCTTGCTCGAAATTGGCCTCGCCTTTGACGGTGGCCACGATGTTGGGCACCAGATCGGCACGGCGTTGGTATTGGTTGAGCACCTCGGACCACGCGGATGTCGTCTGCTCATCCAGGCGCTGGAAATCGTTGTAGCCGCAGCCTGTCAGGCTGAGCGCCAAGGCCGCTGTGGCCATCCAGGCGCTGGCGCGGATCGCGAATCGGTTCATGGTCAAATTCTCCAAGCTGTGTGACAAACGAAAAGCTTACACCATGAGTACGTGTACGCACATGCGTGTGGGTCAACAAACCACGCATTGGCTAGGGCTGCGGCCTGCGCCCTGGCACACGGCCTCAGAGCCGACGTCAGAGGTTGGGCGCGAGCAAGCGCTGCAGGTCTTTGACCTGCACACCGCTGCGCTGGGCCAGATCTTTCACTTGGTCGTCGCCCACTTTGCCGACGCTGAAATACTGCGCTTCGGGGTGAGCGATGTAAAAACCACTCACGCTGGCCGCAGGCGTCATGGCCAAGCTCTCGGTCAGGCCCATGCCAATGTCCTGGCACTGCAGCAAGTCAAACATGGCTTGTTTGGCGCTGTGGTCGGGGCAGGCAGGGTAGCCAGGCGCAGGGCGGATGCCCTGGTATTTTTCGGCGATCAACTCTGGGTGGCTGAGCGCCTCGCCTGCGGCGTAACCCCACAAGTCGGTGCGCACTTTTTGGTGCAAACACTCGGCCAGCGCTTCAGCCAAACGGTCAGCCAGAGACTTGAGCATGATGGCGCTGTAGTCGTCATGCGCGGCCTCAAAAGCCTCGGCGCGTTTGTCAGCACCAATGCCCGCGGTGACAGCGAACACACCGACATGGTCTGCCACCACGCCATGCGGGGCGACAAAGTCCGCCAGGCAGCGGCTGGGGCGCATCACGCCTTCAATGCGTTGCTTTTCAGTCTGCTGACGCAGGCCGCGCCAGGTCATGGCAACTTGACTGCGCGACTCGTCGGTGTAAAGCGC
>NZ_CALBEX010000418.1 GCF_937889215.1 uncultured Limnohabitans sp. | reverse complement strand
CCCGCTCATCGGGTTCTCCCAAGGGGGCTCGAAAGGCCCAGACGCTTGACTTTTCATGACCGATCCCCACCCAGAAACCCCTGACATCGAACAGCTCCTGGACGACGACGAATCGGCCAGCTTGGCCTGTGTGCTGTCGTTCAATGCGAACGACCCCAGCGGCGCTGGGGGTTTGAGCTGCGACGCCGTGGCCATGGCCTCGGTCGGGGCGCATTGCATGCCCATTTGCACGGGCACTTATCTGCGCGACACCAGCAGCATCACCGACTTTTTTGCGCTGGACGACGAGGCCGTACACGACCAAGCCCGCGCTGTGGCCGAGGACGTGCCGGTGCAGGTCATCAAGGTCGGCTTTGTCGGCACTCCGGAAAACTTGGCAGTGATCGCCGAGCTGTCCGACGACTACGACGGCGTGCCCGTGGTGGCCTACATGCCCAACCTGTCATGGTGGGAAGAAGACAAGATCGACGCTTATCTGGACGCCTTTCGCGAATTGCTGTTGCCCCAAACCAGCGTGTTGGTGGGTCACCACAGCACCCTGCGCCGCTGGCTGCTGCCTGAATGGACGGGTGAGCGCAACCCCGGCCCCCGCGATATCGCCAAAGCCGCGGCCGAACTGGGCGTGCCCTTCACCTTGGTTACAGGCTTGACCTTGCCCGAGCAACACATCGACAACGTGCTGGCCTCGCCCGAAACCGTGTTGGCCCACGAAAAGTTTGAACGCATCGAGGCAGTGTTTGCGGGTGCGGGCGACACACTCACTGCGGCTCTGGCCGCCTTGCTGGCCACCGGCATGGACCTGCCGGAAGCCACCAGCGAAGCCCTGCATTACCTGGACCGGTGCCTCGACGAGGGCTTTCGGCCCGGCATGGGCCAAGTCATTCCGGACCGCCTGTTCTGGGCCCTGCCCGAAGGCGAAGAAACCGACGACGATGGCCCCGAAGTGCATCCGGGGGCAGATTATTTTGAAGTACCTTTCAACGAAACCAAACACTGAAGCCGGAGACAAAAACCATGACCGATCGCAACCAAACCCTTTTTGACCGCGCCGCCCAAGTGATCCCTGGTGGCGTCAACTCCCCCGTGCGCGCCTTTCGCGCCGTGGGCGGCACACCGCGCTTTGTGCAGCGCGCCCAAGGCGCTTATTTTTGGGACGCCAACGGCCAAAAATACATCGATTACATCGGCTCCTGGGGCCCGATGATCCTGGGCCACGGCCACCCTGCCGTGCTCGAAGCGGTGCAAAAAGCGGCCCTAGACGGCTTCTCGTTTGGCGCACCCACCGAACGCGAGATCGAGCTGGCCGAAGAGATCCTGAAGCATGTGCCGTCCATGGAAATGGTGCGCCTGGTCAGCTCGGGCACCGAAGCGGGCATGAGCGCGCTGCGCCTGGCCCGTGGCGCCACCGGCCGCAGCAAATTCATCAAGTTTGAAGGCTGTTACCACGGCCATGCCGACGCGCTGCTGGTCAAGGCCGGCTCGGGCCTGGCCACTTTTGGCAATCCCACCAGCGCAGGTGTGCCGCCTGAAGTGGTGCGCGACACCCTGGTGCTCGAATACAACAACATCCAGCAACTGGAAGAAGCCTTTGCCCTGCACGGCAAGGAACTGGCCTGCGTCATGATCGAGCCGATCGCGGGCAACATGAACTTTGTGCGCGCCAGCGTGCCCTTCATGAAACGCTGCCGCGAGCTGTGCACCGAATACGGCGCCTTGCTGGTGTTTGACGAAGTGATGTCCGGTTTCCGTGTGGCCCTGGGCAGCGCGCAAAGCGTCTACGCCAAAGCCATTCCCGGCTTCAAGCCCGACATGACGGTGCTGGGCAAGGTGATTGGCGGCGGCATGCCTTTGGCCGCCTTTGGTGGCCCGCGCGAGATCATGCGCCAACTGGCCCCCACCGGCCCGGTGTACCAAGCGGGCACATTGAGTGGCAACCCGGTGGCCACCGCCTGCGGCCTGACCACGCTGCGCGAGATCGCCAAGCCCGGCTTTTTTGAAGCCCTGAGCGCCCGCACACAAAGCCTGGTCGATGGCCTCAAAGGTGCCGCCGCTGCGGCGGGTGTGCCCTTCAGCGCCGACTGCCAAGGCGGCATGTTTGGCTTTTTATTGCTGCCCGAGTTGGCGCAAAACTATGCCCAAGTCATGACAAGCGACAGCCCCAAGTTCAACAAACTGTTCCACGGCCTGCTGGACGGCGGCGTGTACATCGCCCCTGCCCTCTATGAAGCGGGCTTTGTGAGCGGCGCCCACACCGAAGCCGACATCGCCGAGACGGTGCGTGTCGCGGCGGATGTGTTCAAGTCGCTCTGAGCCGACCCATGAAGCGCCTGGCTTGCCTGCTTGTCGCCAGTTCGGCTGCGCTGTCGGCCCAGGCCGAGTTCGACACCAGCCGTCTGTGGATCAACGCTGGGTTTTATTCGGCGCACTTTGACACGAACAAAGGTCTGCGGAATGCCAATCCAGGCATAGGCTTCGAATACCGCATCGACGACACTTGGTCGGCCACAGCCGGACGCTTTCGCAACAGCAACAACGCCAACTCCAATTATGTTGGCGCCTACTACCAACCCTGGACTTGGGCTGGCATGAAGCTGGGCGTGGTGGCTGGAGCTTTCAACGGCTACCCCAACGCTTACGAGGGTGGCTGGTTTCCAGCCCTCATTCCCACCGCCAGCCTGGAAGGCCAGCACTGGGGACTGAACGTGGCGCTGGTGCCACCCCTCAAAGATCGGCTCTATGGCGCAGTCAGCTTTCAGCTCAAATTTCGGTTTCAGTCGGGTCACTGACTCGGCAAAACCAAGCAGCGCTCCAGCCCAAAGCGCTCAAAGTCGCGGTCGAACGTGACATGGGCAGACCAGCTGCTTCGGCCGTTGCAGCAAAACACAGGTCGGTCCACCAATGTGCGGCCAAGGGTGCCGAGGCCATGCCCATCAAACGGGTCAAGGCATCATCAAAGCCAGGCGGTTCGGGCAACAAAGCCACCTGAGGTGTGTCCACCCACTTGCGGTAATCGTCCAGCGCTTGGTGAATCGTCATGACATCAGGGCCCATCATGCGGGGCTGCACCAACAAGCGCACCAAGCCCATCATGGTGCCTCGACTGAACCACAAAGGTGTGCCACTTTCGCACGCCGAATGCCAATAACGCGATACCACCGCATGGAACTCGTGCGACCGGTAAGACAAGATCAACCAGACATTCACGTCCAGAAAATCGCCGGAGGACAAACGCCAGCTGGGCGTTGACTCAGCGCCGCGCCATGAATTGGATGGCTCGCTCATCGTCGTCCTTGTTCATGATTTCATACAAAGCGGCATTGCTCATGAAATGCACTGGCGTTGCCGCTGGATCGACTGAACCAAATACAGGTCTGGCTGCAAATCTTTGCTGCGGGTCTACCACCTCGCGGGCGGTCAAGCCCCGCTCCACCAGCTCAATGACCAGGTCGCGCAAGGTCCGTCCCTCCTGAGCGGCCCGGGTTTTGAGGTGCTTGAACAGCGCGCCGGGAAAATCAAGTGAAGTTCGCATGTCTGCATTTTTGTATGAACGCATAAAAATGTACAAATCTGCCCACCCAAGCCCCAAGTCGCGCCAGCCAAAACGGCGATAATTCGCCCCTGCATTCACGTCCGGACCGGGCGCTTGCCCACCCCTCAGGACTCCCCATGAAAAAGAACTTTCCCCTGCAAGCCGAAGGCAAGCACCCCGACCGCGTGCTCGAAGCCGTCAAGCACGAAATCCGCAAATACTTCAAGCGCGAACGCAACCGCGACGTGCCCAAAGGCGTGGACTTTTGGGACTTTGACTGCCAAGTGGGTCTGAGCGCCGACACCGCCGAAGTGGTGCGCGTGAGCGCCGTGATCGAAGCCGTGGACGCTGCCGCCAAAACGGGCGCTGCCTCGGTGTATGTGGAAATTTTGAGCAAGCACGGCTTGCGTGTGATCAAGCCTCAAGCCCAAGACACTGGCGACGAGCCAGGTGATACGTTAGAACACTGACCCCCCCGGAGGCTGGCACGGCATGTATCGGCCTGATGCCAGCGCCAGCTGGGCGCAGGTCAATCTGATGCGTTGGCGGCAGCCGCACGCAACTTGTCTTTCTTGCTCAAACGTGAACCCTTGATGCCGCCATTGCCGGGCGACGGTGGTGGTGGGGTTTCGGTTTGCTCAAAGCCTGGGATTTGCTCTAAAGCGAGTTCCAGGCTTTCGCGTTTCTGGATCAGCTGCCAGTGCGCGAGGGCTGCGGCGGTGACAAAGCTCACCGCGTCACCATGCGCACCCGCCCTGCCCGTGCGGCCGATGCGGTGGGTGTAGTCGGTGGCTGAGCGCGGCAGGTCGTAGTTGACCACCACGGGCAGCATGGCGATGTCGATGCCGCGTGAGGCAAGATCGGTGGTGACCACCACGTCCCAGCGTCCGGCCTTGAATTCGCTCAAGACTTCCTGGCGTGCCCCTTGGCTCATCTCGCCATGGAACGGAGTAGCAAACACACCCGCTTTGTAAAGCTTGTTCGCCACATGCTCGCAGGCGTAACGCGTGGCCACAAACACCAGCACCTGTTTCCAACCGTTTTCGGTGATCAGGTGGCGAAGCAAGGCGGTGCGGCTTTTCTCGTCCACGGCAATGGCGCGCTGGGTGATGTCGGGCTTGTGGCCTTCAAAGGCCTCTACCGTGATGCGCACCGGATCGCGCAGCAACTTGGCCGCCAAGGCTTCCACCTCGGGTGCAAAGGTCGCAGAAAACAAAAGCGTTTGGCGCTTGGCAGGCAGCAACGCCAGCACACGTTGAAGTTCATCGGCAAAGCCCAAATCCAGCAGGCGGTCGGCTTCGTCCAGCACCAAGTGCTGCACATCGGCCAAGCGCAAAGCGTTCTGGTCAATCAGGTCAAGCAAACGACCCGGCGTGGCCACCACGATGTCGGCACCGCCACGCAGCGCCATCATTTGCGGGTTGACCGATACGCCGCCAAACACGGTGTTCACCTTGAGCGACTGCGGCAGTTTGTAGGCCAAGTTGGCCAAAACATCGCCCACCTGCACCGCCAGTTCGCGCGTGGGCACCAGCACCAGGGTGCGCACGGGGCGGCGGAAATTGGTCTGGCGCGGTGCGGCCAGCAAGTGCTGGAGCAGCGGCAGCGCAAAGGCCAGCGTCTTGCCCGAGCCGGTGGGCGCGGTGGCCCACACGTCGGCCGACTTCAAAACCGCAGGGATCGCCTCGGCCTGGATGGGGGTGGGGGCGTACAAGCCCATGTCACCCACGGCGCGCAAAAGCGCGGGGGTCAAGCCGAGTTGGTCAAAGTTCAAAATAATCCGATCAATGGCGGAAGTGACGCACGCCGGTGAACACCATCGCCACGCCACGCTCGTTGGCGGCGTCAATGACTTCTTGGTCGCGCATGGAGCCACCGGGCTGGACCACGCAGGTCGCGCCTGCGTCCACCACCACGTCGAGGCCGTCGCGGAAGGGGAAGAAGGCGTCGCTCGCCACCACGGTGTGTTGCAGGCTCAGCTTGGCGGCTTCGGCCTTGATACTGGCGATGCGGGCGGAGTCGAGGCGGCTCATTTGGCCAGCGCCCACGCCCATGGTCATGCCGTTTTTGCAAAACACGATGGCGTTGGATTTGACAAACTTGGCCACTTTCCAGGCGAACAACAGGTCATGAAGTTCTTCAGGCGTGGGTTGCTTGACGGTGACGATTTTCAAATCGGCCAAAGCCAACTCGTGGTTGTCGGCGCTTTGCAACAACAGGCCTGAGCCCACGCGTTTGGTTTCGAGTGCGTTGCGCACATTGCCGTAATTGGCAGGCAGCGCGATTTTCATCAAGCGCACATTCACTTTGCTCTTGAACACTTCCAGCGCTTCGGCGCTGAAATCGGGGGCCATCAGCACTTCAACGAACTGCTTGCTCACCGCTTCGGCAGCTGCTTTGTCCACGGGGCGGTTGAAGGCGATGATGCCGCCGAAGGCGCTGGTGGGGTCGGTTTGGAAAGCTTTGCTGTAGGCCTCCAAAGCGGTGGTGCCCACGGCCACACCGCAGGGGTTAGCGTGTTTGACGATCACACAGGCTGAGCTGTCGAAGCTCTTCACACATTCCCAAGCCGCATCGGCGTCGGCGATGTTGTTGTAGGACAGTTCCTTGCCTTGCAACTGCACGCCAGTGGCCAGTGAACCTGCAGAAGGGGCCAAGTCGCGGTACCAAGCGGCTTGCTGGTGGCTGTTTTCGCCGTAGCGCAGGTCTTGCACTTTGACGTATTGCTCGTTGAATTGGCCTGAGAACCGGGCGCGCTCGGGCACGTAATCTTCGCTCAGCTTCTCAGCTTCAAAGTTCACGCTCGACAAGTAGTTGCTGATCGCGCCGTCGTATTGGCTGATGCGGTTGAATGCGGCAACCGAGAGTGCAAAGCGCAGTTTGTCGCTGAGTTTGCCGTTGGCTTTCAGTTCAGCCATCACGTCGGCGTATTGGCTCGCGTCGGTGACGATGCCCACGTCTTTCCAGTTCTTGGCGGCTGAGCGGACCATGGCGGGGCCGCCGATGTCGATGTTCTCGATGGCATCGGCCAGGGTGCAACCGGGCTTGGCCACGGTGGCTTCAAAGGGGTAGAGGTTGACGATGAGCAGGTCGATGGTGTCGATGCCATGCGCCTGCAAAGCGGCCATGTGCTCGGGTGTGTCGCGACGCGCCAGCAAGCCGCCGTGCACTTTGGGGTGCAAGGTCTTGACACGGCCATCGAGCATTTCGGGGAAGCCGGTGACTTCGGCCACTTCGGTCACAGGCAGGCCTTGATCGGCCAAGAGCTTGGCGGTGCCGCCGGTGGAGATCAGGCCCACGCCCAGGGCGTGCAATTCTTTGGCCAGGTCGACGATGCCGGTTTTGTCAGAGACGGAGATGAGGGCTCTCATGGGGACTTTCTTCAAAATTTATTTCAGCAAATCGTGTTCGAGCAACTTTTTGCGCAAGGTGTTGCGGTTCAGGCCCAGCCATTCGGCCGCGCGCGACTGGTTCTGGCCGGACTGGCTCATGACCACGTCGAGCAAGGGTTTTTCGACCAGCTTGACCAGCATGTCGTACAGGCCTGTGGGGTCGGTGCCGTCCAGGTCGCGGAAGTAGATGTCCAGGTTGTCCCGGATGCAGTTTTCAATGGATTGGGGTTCGCTCATGGCGTGGTCTCTAAATCGGTGCAGGCCTCGGGGCGCAAGGCCTGGTGCTGGGGCAGGCGCTCCATTTGGTCGGCCAGGCCGTCCAGATAGGCGGCCACGGCGGCCAGTTGCTGGGCTGCAGTCTCCAAGGTGTTCATGTGGTCGCGGAAGGCGTCGCCACCGGGCAGGGCCTTCACATACCAGCCGATGTGTTTGCGCGCCGAGCGCACACCGGTGTATTCGCCATACAGGCCGTAATGGTCTTGCAGGTGCTCGAGCAGGGCGCGGCGGACCTCGGCCACCAGCGGCGGGGCCAGGTGTGTGCCTGTGTCTAAAAAGTGGGCGATCTCACGAAAGATCCAGGGGCTGCCTTGGGCGGCGCGGCCAATCATCACGGCGTCGGCGCCGGTGAACTGCAGCACATCACGGGCTTTTTCAGGCGAATCCACATCGCCATTGGCCACCACCGGGATGCGCAAAGCGGCCTTCACAGCGGCCACAGTGTCGTATTCGGCCAAGCCTTTGTAGCCTTGCTCGCGGGTGCGGCCGTGAACGGTGACCATTTGCACCCCGGCGCGCTCAGCCGCAAGGGCCAGGCTCAGGGCGTTTTTTTCGGCATCGCACCAGCCGGTGCGCATTTTCAAGGTCACGGGCACGCCGTGGGGCACAGCGGCCTCGACCACGGCGCTGATGATCTGAAGCGCCAGCGGCTCGTCTTGCATCAGGGCCGAGCCAGCCCATTTGTTGCAGACTTTTTTGGCCGGGCAGCCCATGTTGATGTCGATGATTTGCGCGCCCCGGTCGATGTTGTAGGCGGCTGCGTCGGCCATCATGGCAGCGTCCGTGCCGGCGATCTGCACCGCGATCGGCTC
>NZ_CALBEX010000417.1 GCF_937889215.1 uncultured Limnohabitans sp. | reverse complement strand
CCGTGTACGCCGTGCCCAAAGCGCTGGCGCGTCTGGGCCTCACAGTCAACGACATCGACCTGTGGGAGCTGAACGAAGCGTTTGCCGTGCAGGTGCTTTACTGCCGCGACAAGCTGGGCATCCCAGCCGACCGGCTGAACGTCAACGGCGGCGCGATTGCGGTGGGCCACCCTTACGGCGTGTCAGGCCAACGCCTGACGGGTCACGCCTTGATTGAAGGCAAACGCCGTGGTGCCAAGCGCGTGGCGGTGACCATGTGCATTGGCGGCGGCATGGGCGCTTGCGGCATTTTTGAAGTGCTGTGATGCCCGTGGCTGTTGACGCCTGATCAACACCAAGGCGGTCGGTTTGCAGCTGACCGCCTTTTTCTTTGTCTGTTTTTTAAACCGGGATGATGCGACATGAGCCTGCGCCCCACCGTTGATTTTTTGCTGCACGACTGGCTGAAGGTTGAAAGCCTGCAAAGCCGCGAGCGTTTTACCGACCACTCGCGTGAAACCTTTGACGCCGTGCTCGACACCTGCGAGCGCATTGCCCGCGAGAAGTACGCGCCTTTTAACCGCCTGGTCGACACGCAAGAGCCGCACTTTGATGGCGAAAAAGTCATCTTGCCGCAAGCCACACACGACGCCTACAAGGCCTATGCCGAGTCGGGCATGTTGAGCGCCGCACAGGACTACGAGATCGGTGGCATGCAGCTGCCCTACACCGTGGAGGCGGCGGCCAACGCGTTTTTTGCCATGGCCTCGGTCAGCATTGGCTCAGGCATGCTGACCAGCGGCAACGCCAATTTGCTCATGGTGCACGGCACCGATTTGCAAAAGCAGGTGTTTGCGGCCAACGAATTCAATGGGCGCTTCTCAGGCACCATGTGCCTGTCTGAGCCGCAAGCGGGCTCGTCGCTCAGCGACGTGACCACCCGCGCCACGCCCGATGGTGCAGACTTTGAATCCGATGCCTTGGGGGCACGCTACCGCCTCAAGGGCAACAAGATGTGGATCTCCTCGGGTGAGCATGAGCTCTCCGAAAACATCATCCATTTGGTGTTGGCCAAGATCCCCGATGCCAATGGCCAGTTGGTGCCGGGCGTTCGCGGCATCTCGCTGTTCATCGTGCCCAAAAAGATGGTGGACACGAATGGGCAGCTGACGGGTGAGCGCAACGACGTGGCGCTGGCCGGCCTGAACCACAAATTGGGCTGGCGCGGCACGACCAACACGCTGCTGAACTTTGGTGAGGGCAAGTACCCGGTGAGAGGTGACACAGGTGCCGTGGGCTACTTGGTCGGCAAGCCCGGTGAAGGCCTGCGCTGCATGTTCCACATGATGAACGAAGCCCGCATTGGCGTGGGCATGGCCGCCACCATGCTGGGCATGGCCGGTTATTACGCCAGCTTGGACTACGCCAAAAACCGCCCTCAAGGCAGACCCACCGGGGCAGGGGGCAAGGACGCCAGCCAGCCCCAAGTTCGCATCATTGAGCACGCCGACATCAAACGCATGCTGTTGGCGCAAAAGGCTTACAGCGAAGGCGCTCTGGCTTTGGCCTTGTACTGCGCCCGCCTGGTGGACGAGCAACACACCGGCACAGCCGAAGACGCCGATGTGGCGCGCCTGCTGCTGGAGGTGCTCACGCCCATCGTCAAGAGTTTCCCCAGCGAGTGGTGCCTGGAAGCCAACAGCTTGGCCATCCAGATCCACGGCGGCTACGGCTACACGCGGGATTTTCCGGTCGAGCAGTACTGGCGCGACAACCGCCTGAACATGATCCACGAGGGCACCCACGGCATCCAGGCGATGGACTTGTTGGGCCGCAAAGTGCTGATGGAAAACGGCCGAGGCCTGCAGCTCTTGGCCGAGCGCATGTTGGCCACGGCCGCCAAAGCCGAATCGGGTTGGGGCCCAGAGGCAGCCGCTTTGCGCGATGCCCTGCATCAAGTGGGCCAAGCCACCCAACAAGCCTGGGACGGTGCCCAGCCTGCGCAAGCCTTGGCCAACGCCGTGCCGTATTTGCAGGCCTTTGGCCACACGGTCATCGCCTGGATCTGGCTCGACGTGGCCAACAGCCTGGGCAACGACCACAGCCCTGCTGCGGTGGGCCGGCGCGCCGCTTGCCGCTACTTTTTCCGTTATGAGCTGCCCAAGATCGGGGCTTGGCTGGCCGTGGTCAGCAGCCGCGACGCCACTTGCGCCGACTTGCCCGAGGACGCGTTCTGATGATCCGCCACATCGTGATGTGGAACCTCCAGGACCACGCCGAGGGGGCCGACAAAGCCACCAATCTGGTCAAGGCCAAGGGCTTGCTGTTGTCGTGCGCCCAGGTGGTGCCCGGTATTCGCGCTTTTGAAGTCGCCACCGCCACGCCCGGCATGGACTGCACCAACGACTTGGTGTTGCACATGCTCGTCGATGACGCGCAGGTGCTAGCGGCTTACCAGAATCACCCCGATCATGTGGCCATCAAACCCTTCATGAAAGCGGTCGTGCAAGAGCGCCGCTGCATGGATTTCAACGTCGAATAAAAGGAGCCAACCGATGACACGCACTGTTCAACAACTTTTTGACCTGACCGGCCAAGTGGCCTTGGTCACGGGCGGCTCTCGTGGCCTGGGCCTGCAAATGGCGCATGCCCTGGGCGAAGCCGGTGCCAAGATCATGCTCAGCTCGCGCAAAGCGGCCGATCTGGAAGCCGCTGCTGCCGAGCTGCAAGCGGCGGGCATTGATGCCCGCTGGATTGCCGCCGACTGCGGCAAAGAAGAAGACATCCGCCGCCTGGCCTTCGAGACCATGGAGCGCATGGGGCAAATCGACATTTTGGTGAACAACGCCGGTGCCACATGGGGCGCTCCAGCCGAAGACCACCCGGTTGAGGCCTGGGACAAGGTCATGAACCTGAATGTCCGCGGCTATTTCATCTTGTCGCAAGAAGTGGCCAAGCTGTCGTTCATTCCGCGTGGCAAAGGCCGCATCCTGAACGTCGCCTCCATCGCCGGTTTGGCGGGCAACCCGTCTGAGATGAAGACCATCGCCTACAACACCTCCAAAGGTGCCGTGGTCAACTTCACCCGCGCATTGGCGGGCGAGTGGGGCGAACACGGCATCACCGTCAACGCCATTTGCCCGGGCTTTTTCCCCAGCAAGATGACCTACGGCCTGCTGGAAAAACTGGGCGCAGACAAGATGGCCCAAGGCGCGCCGCTGCGCCGCCTGGGCGACGACGAAGACCTCAAAGGCCTGGCCTTGTTGTTTGCATCGGACGCGGGCAAACACATCACCGGTCAATGGATGGCGGTCGATGGCGGTGTCAGCGCCATCATCGGCGGCTGATGGGAAAGCCCTTGAACATGAGCATTCCGTTTGGCGCCAAGATCCCCTTTGTAGACCACCTGGGTTTTACGCTCGAAAAGTTTGAAGGCGGCGAGTCCGAGCTGCATTTCGCGCCGCGCCCCGAGCACTTCAATTCATTCGATGTCACACACGGCGGTGCCGTCATGACCTTTCTCGACGTGATCATGGCCACCGCTGCCCGCAGCGTGGACCCCGACATGGGTGTGGTCACCATCGAGATGAAAACCAGCTTCATGCGCCCCGCCAAAGTGTTGGCTGGCCAAGCCCTGGTGGGCAAAGGCCATTTGCAACACCGCACACGCAGCATGGCCTTCACCGAAGCCAGCGTGTTCGATGCCCAAGGCCAACTCTGCGCCCACGCCACGGGCACCTTCAAATACGTCAGCCGTCGCGAAACCGCTTCACCTTCCACCGATTAACGCTTTCAAATTCACTGGAGTCACACATGCCCATCAACCACCGCATCGTTTTGGACAACCGCCCTCAGGGCGAGGCCACCGCCAACAACTTCAAGATGGTCGAATTGCCATTGCCTGAACTCAAAGAAGGTGAAGTTCTGGTGTGTCACCACTACCTGAGCCTCGACCCCTACATGCGCGGCCGCATGAACGAGAGCAAAAGCTATGCCGTGCCCCAGCCCTTGGGTGACGTCATGATTGGCGGCACCGTGGGCGAAGTGGTGGACAGCCGCCACCCCAAGTTCAAAGCCGGTGACCAAGTCGTGGGCATGGGCGGCTGGCAAGAGTACAGCGTGGTCGATGCCAACGTGTTCGGCGCACTGCGCAAAGTCGACACCACCCATGTGCCGCTGTCGCACTACCTGGGTGCCGTGGGCATGCCTGGCGTGACCGCTTGGTATGGCCTGGTCAAAATCATCAACCCCAAAGCAGGCGAGACCGTCACGGTGAGCGCCGCCAGCGGCGCGGTGGGCAGTGCTTATGGTGCATTGGCCAAGGCCCGTGGCTGCCGCGTGGTGGGCATTGCAGGCGGTAAAGATAAATGCGACTACGTGGTCAAGGAGCTGGGCTTTGACGCCTGCATCGACTACAAGGAACACAAGGACTACATCAGCTTGTCCAAGGCGCTGCGCGAAGCCTGCCCGAACGGCATCGATGGCCACTTTGAAAACGTCGGTGGCATGGTGCTCGACGCCGTGATGCTGCGCACCAACGCCTTCGCCCGCATCGCGGTGTGCGGCATGATCGCTGGCTACGACGGCGCGCCCCTGCCCATGGCCAACCCAGCCCTCATTTTGGTCAACCGCATGAAGATCGAAGGCTTCATCGTCAGCGAACACATGGAAATCTGGCCCGAGGCCCTGCAAGAGCTGGGCACCTTGGTGGGCACCGGCAAGCTGCGCCCCCGTGAATCCGTGGCCCCAGGCTTGGCCGCTGCGCCCGAGGCTTTCCTCGGCTTGCTCAAGGGCAAGAACTTCGGCAAGCAGCTGGTCAAACTGGTCTGAGGCTGGCCGTATGTCCGATCTGATCCTGCACCACTACCCAACCTCGCCGTTTGCCGAGAAGATCCGGCTGGTTTTGGGCCACAAACAACTGGCCTGGAAAAGCGTGTTCATCCCGATGGTCATGCCCAAGCCCGAGCTGACAGCGCTCACGGGCGGTTACCGCAAAACCCCGGTGTTGCAGATCGGTGCGGACGTGTATTGCGACACGGCCCTGATTTGCGATGTGCTGGAGCACATTGCGCCCACGCCCAGCTTGTACCCCGCGGGTGTTGAAGGCAATGCCCGCATCGTGGCGCAATGGGCCGACAGCGCCTTGTTCACCGCCGCCATGGCCTACAACTTTCAGCCCGCAGGCGTGGCACAGGTCTTTGCCGGTGCGCCTGCAGAAGGCGTGCAGGCCTTTGTGGCCGACCGCACGGCCATGCGCAGCGGCGCGGCGCGCATGTCGCCCGCCGAAGCGACCCCCACCTACCAAAGCTATCTGCGTCACCTGGCCAACATGCTGCAAGGGCAAGACTTCTTGCTCGGCGCACAAGCCAGCTTGGCCGACTTTGCCGCCTATCACCCGTTGTGGTTCACGCAAGAGCGCACGCCCGCCTTGGCCGGTATTTTTGACGCGACACCCGAGGTCAAATCTTGGATGGCCCGCATGAAAGCCATCGGGCAGGGCACACCCGGCAAGTGCCATGCCGCAGAAGCTCTGCAAGTGGCCCACAACGCCACGCCAGCGGCTTTGCAAGATCAAACTTTTCAGGACGCACACGGCATCGCCCTGGGCAGCCAGGTCGTGATCGCGGCCGACCACTTTGGGCTGGAGCCCACCGAAGGCGAATTGATCGCCGCCACCCGCACCCGTTACACCCTGCGCCGCAGCGATGCGCAGACCGGCACGGTCCATGTTCACTTTCCTCGCGTGGGATTCACTTTGAAAAAGGCCACACCATGATTGACAACTTCCAAGGCAAAACCGCCGTCTTGACGGGTGCAGGCTCGGGCTTCGGGCTGGAATGCGCCCGCATCGGTGCCAAACTGGGCATGAACCTGGTGCTGATCGACGTGCAGCAAGACGCACTCGACAAGGCCGAAGCCGAAATGACCGCCCAAGGCGCGCAAGTGCTGGCTCGCAAAGTGGATGTCTCCAACGCCCAGGCCATGGAACAGCTGGCCACCGACGTGCAAGAGCGCTTTGGCGCACCGCACTTCGTGTTCAACAACGCGGGCGTGGGGGCAGGGGGCTTGGTTTGGGAAAACTCGGTCGCCGACTGGGAATGGGTGCTGGGCGTCAACCTCTGGGGCGTGGTGCACGGCGTGCGCTTGTTCACGCCCATGATGCTTGCCGCCGCCAAGGCCGACCCGGCTTACCGCGGCCACATCGTCAACACCGCCAGCATGGCCGGTTTGCTCACTGCGCCCAACATGGGCATCTACAACGTCAGCAAACACGCCGTGGTGGCTTTGACAGAAACCCTCTACCAAGACCTGCACTTGGTGACCGACCAAGTCAGCGCCAGCGTCTTGTGCCCTTATTTTGTGCCCACCGGCATCAGCCAAAGCCAACGCAACCGCCCCACCGATCTGGCGGCTGACAAACCCACAGCCAGCCAATTGATTGGCCAAGCCCAAAGCGACAAAGCCGTCAGCAGTGGCAAAGTGTCAGCGGCCGATGTGGCCCAAAAAGTGTTTGATGCCGTTGCCAGCGACCAGTTTTACATCTACAGCCACCCCCAAGCGCTGGGCAACGTGCAAAGCCGCATGGAAGCCATCGTGCAAGGCCACAACCCGCCCGACCCGTTTGCAGCACGCCCCGATCTGGGCGACAAGCTGCGCAATGCATTGCGCGGATGCTGAACCGATGGCCGGTTTTATCGGTGATAGTGGCCTTCAAAGCAGTGCCTGAGTTCGTGGCCTAAGGCCACATGGCTGGTCAACGGGCCGGTGACCACCGTGCATTCTGCTTTGAGGATGTCCCAAATGGCGCAGGCCACGGGAGGGGTTAAGTAAGCCTGTTGGCGTCCCATGCTGTACGCATGGGCGCAGACGTGTGCCACATCGTCACGCACTTCCCAGTTGATGCGCACCTGATTCATGATGCGGTGCTGGGCAGGCATGACGTTGAATGGGATGAATTCGTGAGCCGCGACTTTGTGGCTTGCCACTGTTTGGCATCCGCTCACTGTTAACAGCAGGATGGTCAAGAATGCAAAGCGTAAGAAGGCAGACCGAAAAAAAGATGAAACAACAACCGCTTTGCGCATGATGAGAATGTATGAATTGGCAAATTGTATATCAAATACAACAATTTCTAATTAAAAAGACCCTAAAGTCATGAATGTTTCATCGGTGTGTGCTTATCAACGGTGGAAATTGCCTTCGAAGCAATGGCGCAACTCGTGACCCAGCTCAACGTGGGAAACTTTTTTGCCTGTGATGATCACGCATTCATTGCTGGCCACATTCCACATCGCGCAGGCCAGCGGGGGAGTCATCCAGGCTTGTGTGGTCGTGAGCTTGGCGGCCCGGCTGCAGACTTCTGAGACGTTTTCACGAACTTCCCAACGGACTTTGACGTCGTTCATGACTCGGGCATGCTTGGCTACGGGCACGAAAGACTCCAACTCGGAGACCGGCAAAGATGGACCTTGCACCGAGGCGCAGCCAGTCAACACCAGCAACACACCGGCTGCGCAAGCCAAGGCCAAACGGCGAGTGGTGTGGCGAATTGCGGATTTGTTGAAAATTGTCATTTTTTACTCCAATATTGTTAAAGTCATCAATGGAGCAGAGTTTACATATTTGCTATAAAGATTTCAATTTTGTGGATTAAATACCCACAAATGTTGTTTTTATGTGGAAATTCACAAATACCAACGGATGAAGGGCTTGTACTGTGTTTTTTGATGATTTATGCGGTTTTTGGGTGCCCTAGGCTTGACCTTGGCCGGCTCGCGCGGCCCAACTTGAGCGCTGTGGCAAACTCACGCCCTTTGTCAGAGGTGAGCGCCGCTGAAGCGCCAAAAGAGCAATGCAAAAAATCCTGGCCCAACTGGCCGCAGAAATCCGAATCCGCCCAGACCAAGTCAAAACCGCTGTGGAATTGCTGGACGGTGGTGCCACCGTCCCCTTCATTGCCCGATACCGCAAAGAAGTGACCGACGGGCTGGACGACATCCAGCTGCGCGAGCTGGAGTCGCGCCTGGGCTATCTGCGTGAGCTGGAAGACCGCCGCGCTGCGGTGATCAAAAGCATCACCGAGCAGGGCAAGATGACGCCCGATTTGCTGGCCGCCATCGACGCCGCGCCGACCAAACAAGAGCTGGAAGACCTGTATTTGCCCTTCAAGCCCAAGCGCCGCACCAAGGGCATGATTGCCCGCGAAGCCGGGCTGGAGCCCTTGGCCGACAAGCTGTTTGTTGACCCGCGCCTTGACCCGCATGCCGAAGCGCAAGCCTTTGTGTTGGCTGCAGGCGCGATTGAAGGCGCGGACTTCACCACCACCGCCGCTGTGCTCGACGGCGTGCGCGATTTGCTGAGTGAGCGTTGGGCTGAAGATGCGTCACTGGTGCAAGCTCTGCGCGAATGGCTGTGGAACGAAGGCCTCTTCAAAAGCAAGCTGGCCGACGGCAAGGACGAGAACAATGCCGATGTGTCCAAATTTCGCGATTACTTTGACTACGACGAGCCCATTGGCCGCGTGCCCAGCCACCGGGCGCTGGCCGTCTTCCGTGGCCGCGCGCTGGAAATGCTGGACGCCAAGCTGGTTCTTCCTGTTGAACCAGAACCCGGCAAGCCCAGCATCGCCGAAGGCAAGATCGCCATGCACCTGGGCTGGAGCCATGCGGCCCGCCCCTCGGACGACCTGATCCGCAAATGCGTGGCCTGGACTTGGCGCGTCAAACTCAGCCTGTCCACCGAGCGCGACCTGTTCACCCGCCTGCGCGAAGACGCCGAAAAGGTCGCCATCAAGGTGTTTGCCGACAACCTGCGCGACCTATTGCTGGCCGCGCCCGCTGGCCCCCGCGTCGTCATGGGCCTGGACCCAGGCATCCGCACGGGCGTGAAAGTGGCCGTGGTCGATGCCACGGGCAAGCTGGTCGACACCTCCACGGTGTACCCGCACGAGCCGCGCAAGGACTGGGAGGGCTCGCTCTTCACCCTGGCCAAGCTGTGCGAAAAACACAACGTGAACCTGATCGCCATTGGCAATGGCACCGCCAGCCGCGAGACCGACAAACTGGCGGGTGACCTGATCAAACAACTCGCCCGATTGCGAGAAGGTATTCGCGATGGGGTGGAGATCACGAAAGTGGTGGTCAGTGAGGCCGGCGCTTCGGTGTACTCGGCCAGCGAATTTGCCAGCCAGGAAATGCCCGACGTGGACGTGAGCCTGCGTGGCGCGGCCTCCATTGCCCGCCGCTTGCAAGACCCGCTGTCAGAGCTGGTCAAGATCGACCCCAAAGCGATTGGTGTGGGCCAGTATCAGCACGACGTGAACCAAAGCGAGCTGGCCAAAACCCTGGACGCGGTGGTGGAAGACTGCGTGAACTCGGTGGGCGTGGACCTGAACACGGCCAGCGTGCCTTTGCTGACCCGTGTGTCGGGCCTGTCGGGCAGCGTGGCCAAGTCGGTCGTGCGTTGGCGTGATGCCAATGGCGTGTTCAAGACCCGCCAAGATTTGCTCAAAGTGACCGGCCTGGGTGCCAAGACTTTTGAGCAAAGCGCTGGCTTTTTGCGCATTCGTGGCGGCGACAACCCGCTGGACATGACCGGCGTGCACCCCGAAACCTACCCGGTGGTCGAGCAGATCATCGTCAAAACCGCCAAGCCGATTCAAGAGATCATGGGCCGTTCGGACGTTTTGAAAACCCTCAAGCCTGAGCTGTTTGCCAACGACAAGTTCGGCGCGATCACCATCAAGGACATCTTGGGTGAGCTGGAAAAACCCGGCCGCGACCCACGCCCCGACTTCAAGGTGGCGCGCCTGGCCGATGGCGTGGAAGACATCAAAGACCTGAAAGAAGGCATGACCTTGGAAGGCACCGTGAGCAACGTGGCCCAGTTCGGCGCTTTTGTCGATTTGGGCGTGCACCAGGACGGCTTGGTGCATGTGAGCCAGCTGGCCAACAAGTTTGTGACCGACGCCCGCGAGGTGGTCAAGACCGGCGACATCGTCAAAGTGAAGGTGCTCGAAGTCGATGTGGCCCGCAAGCGCATCAGCTTGACCATGAAGCTCGACGCTGCACCTGCCCGCCGCGATGGCCCGAGAGACAACAAGTTTGAAGGGGCAGGGCGGGACAACCGCCAGCGTGGCGGCGGATCGGTTGGGGGTTATACCTCGCCCCCAGCCGCTGGCTCCGGTTCTGCCATGGCCAGCGCTTTTGCCAAATTGCAAGGCCTTAAAAAGTAAAAGGCATGCAAGCCCTTCACATCCACGCCGGCCCCAAGGCCCTGGCCCACATCCGTGAACACGGTTTGCGGCCCGAGCACATTGGCGTCATTCCGGGC
>NZ_CALBEX010000416.1 GCF_937889215.1 uncultured Limnohabitans sp. | reverse complement strand
ATAACGCTGGCCGTGCACATGGGCCCACTCGACAAAGGCATCGCCCAACACCATCGCGTCAAACTCTTGCGCTGAGGCAAAAAAGTATTCGCGGCCATGCTTTTCCTGGCCACGCGGGGCGCGGGTGGTGTGCGAGACGGTGGGTTGCACGCGTGCGTCCAGCTCCATCAGGGCCTTGACCAGGCTGGATTTGCCAGCCCCGCTGGGGGCGGCCACGACAAACAGGTTTCCGGGGTAATCCATGCTCAGGCTCTTTATTCGATGTTCTGGACTTGTTCGCGCATTTGCTCAATCAGCACTTTCATGTCCACCGAGATGCGGGTCATCTCCAGCACGGCCGATTTAGAGCCCAAGGTGTTGGCCTCGCGGTGCAGCTCTTGGATCAGGAAGTCCAAGCGCTTGCCAATGTCGCCGCCTTTGGTCAGCAGGCGTGAGAGTTCGTCCAGGTGCGAGCGCAAGCGGGTGAGTTCCTCGGCCACGTCGATGCGGATGGCAAACGCGGTGGCTTCGGTCAGGGCCCGGTCTTGCGCGGCTTCGGGCAGGTGGCTGCCGTCGGCCAAGGCCATCGCGTCTTTCCAGCGCTCTAAAAAGCGCTGGCGCTGCTGCTCGACCAACTGCGGCACCAGCGGCACGGCCTGTTCGGCCAAGCTGCGCAGTTGTTCAATGTGGCCTTGCAGCATCTCGGTCAGGCGGGCACCTTCACGGGCGCGGGCTTCGCGCAGGGCGTCTACAGCTTGGGCGGCCAGTTGCATCCAGGCGGCTTCGTCCGGTGCGGCTTGGCCCGAGCTGCCTGCCGTCATGCGCAGTACATCGGCCACGCTCAAGGCGCGGGCACCCGGCAACCAGTCTTGAATCTTGTCTTGCAAGGCCGCGATTTTTTGAAGGGCTTGGTGATTGGGCGCCTGCAGGGCAGCGCCGTCACCGGCGTCCTGACTGGCACGCACTTCGACTTTGCCGCGTTTGATTTGACGGGTGATCAGCTCGCGCAGGCCCGGTTCGAGCTGACGCAAATCTTCGGGCAGGCGAAAACTCAGGTCCAAAAAGCGGCTGTTGACCGAGCGGATTTCCAGGCCCAGTCTGGCGGTGGGGCTGGTGCTGGCAGGGGCCTCGCCATCGGTGGGCAGCGGGCTGTGCTGCACGCTGGCGTACCCGGTCATACTGTAAACTGGCATCGGTCAAATTCCTTCGGGCAGCGCAGCATTTCTTGAGAGTCAAGAAAGCGGCTGGGACGCTGCAAATGGGCCACACAGGGTGCGACGCCAAACCGTGGATTATCGCAAACTCTCCGCCAGCCCTGACCTCCGCACACGCATTCAACGCACTTTTCACACCATGAACACTTCGCCTGCCTCTTATATCCGTTCCGGCCGCGCTGCCGACGCTTTGCGCTCGGTGCGCATCACCCGGGGCTACACCATCCACGCCGAAGGCTCGGTGCTGATCGAGTTTGGCCAGACCCGCGTGCTTTGCACCGCCTCGGTCGAAGAAAAGGTGCCAGGCCACAAAAAAGGCAGTGGCGAAGGCTGGGTCACGGCCGAATACGGCATGCTGCCCCGCGCCACCCACACCCGTGGCGACCGCGAAGCCGCACGCGGCAAACAAAGCGGCCGCACGCAAGAGATCCAGCGGCTGATCGGCCGCTCGCTGCGCGCCGTGTTTGACCTGAAAAAACTGGGCGAGCGCACCATCCACCTCGACTGCGATGTTTTGCAAGCCGATGGCGGCACGCGCACGGCCAGCATCACGGGCGCTTTTGTGGCGGCGCAAGATGCCGTCAACTGGCTCATGACCACGGGCAAACTCAGCGAGTCGCCCATCATCGACCGTGTGGCGGCCATCTCGGTGGGCCTGAAAAGCGGCACAGCCTTGCTCGACCTGGATTACCCCGAAGACTCGGCCTGCGACACCGACATGAACGTGGTCATGACTGGCGCGGGCCACTTTGTGGAAGTGCAAGGCACGGCGGAAGGTGTGGCCTTCACCCGTGTCGAGATGGACGGCATGTTGGCGCTGGCCGAAAAGGGCATCGCCCAATTGGTGCAGCTGCAAAAGCAGGCGCACGACGAGCCCCAGACCTTGACTTTCAGCGCCTAAAGCGCGGGGCGTGTTCATGAAAATCGTTCTCGCCTCCAACAACGCAGGCAAATTGGCCGAGCTGCAAACCCTGTTGGCACCACTCCACATGACGCTGGTGCGCCAGTCCGAGCTGAACATCCCCGAGGCGGCAGAGCCGTTCAAAACCTTTGTGGAAAACGCTCTGGCCAAAGCCCGACACGCCGCGCAGCTGAGCGGCATGCCTGCGCTGGCTGACGACGCGGGCCTGTGTGTGGATGCTTTTGGCGGTCAGCCGGGTGTGGATACGGCTTATTACGCCACCCGCTTTGGCTACCCCAAAGGCGATGACACCAACGTCACCGCTTTGCTGGAACAAATGCAGGGTATCCAAGGTGCCGAGCAGCGCCGCGCCGCCATGGTCAGCACTCTGGTGGCGATGCGCAGCGCCGATGACCCGGAGCCCTTGATTGCCGTGGGCCGGGTGGTGGTTGAAATCACGCCCGAGCGCCGGGGCACGAACGGTTTTGGTTTTGATCCGGTGATGTACTTGCCCGAATTTGGCAAGACCTTTGCCGAGTTGCCCCCCGAGGTGAAGAATGCCAACAGCCACCGCGGCCGCGCCGCGCAGGCCATGCTGGTGTTGATGCGTGAACGCTGGTTGGACAGTGCTGCGCCATGAACCCCCAACTTGATCTGGTGCACGCCATGCGCCCTGGCGTGCTGCAACTGAACGCTTTACCCCCGCTGTCGCTGTATGTGCACCTGCCTTGGTGCATCAAGAAATGCCCGTATTGCGACTTCAATTCCCACGAATTTCGCACGGGTGCCGACCCGGTCGCCACGCAAGATGCCTACATCAACGCGCTGTTTACCGACCTGGAAGCGAGCTTGCCGTTGATTTGGGGCCGCAGCATCCAGACCGTGTTTCTAGGCGGGGGCACGCCCAGTTTGTTTTCACCCGAGGCGATTGACCGCTTGATCTCGGGCATCCGTGCCCGTGTGCGCTTGGCCCCAGACGCCGAAATCACCATGGAAGCCAATCCCGGCACTTTTGAGAAAGACCGTTTCAAGGCCTTTCATCAAGCCGGCATCACCCGTTTGTCGATTGGCGTGCAGAGCTTTGACAACGCGCACCTCAAAGCGCTGGGCCGGGTGCACGACCGCGACCAAGCGCTGGCCGCCGTGACCGAAGCCGCGCAAGTGTTTGACACTTTCAACCTGGACCTGATGTATGCCTTGCCGGGTCAGACGCTGGCAGGTTTGTCGCAAGACATCCAGACCGCCTTGTCCTTTGCCCCACCACACATTTCGATTTACCACCTGACCATCGAACCCAACACGGTGTTTGCCAAGTTTCCGCCTGCCTTGCCGGAAGAGGATTTGGCCTACGAGATGATGGACCGCATCACCGAGCTGACCGGTTTGGCGGGGCTCAACCGCTACGAGGTGTCGGCCTATGCCCAAGCCGGACACGCCTGTGCGCACAACCTGAATTACTGGCAGTTTGGTGACTACTTGGGCATTGGCGCGGGCGCGCACAGCAAGCTCAGCTTTGCACACCGTGTGCTGCGGCAAGTGCGTTACCGCGAACCGGCGCTCTACCTGCAGCAAGCCATGCAGGGCGAACCGGTGACACAAAGCACCGAGGTGTCACGCCAAGACTTGCCTTTTGAATTCATGCTCAACGCCTTGCGCTTGCGTGAGGGCTTTGCCCTGGCCGATTTTGTGGACCGCACCGGTTTGGCCATGACCAGCATTCAGCAAGGCTTGGCAACCGCCCAGGCACAAGGACTGATTGACCGCGACCTGCACCGGGTGTGGCCGACAGACAAGGGCTTTGACTTTTTGAGCGATCTGCAAGCCCTGTTTTTGGCCGACAGCGATTGAGCCTGCAGGCTCGGTGAAGCCGGATTACTCGGCGCGGCTGCGCAGCCGGTCCAGCACGAACTTGAAGCTGTAAAGCATCAACAAGGCCCCCAAGGCGTTGCCCACAAACATGGGCCAGATGTCGACCCAAATGTTGAGATGCGGCCGCTCCAGTAGCACCCAGACCAGTTGGTGACCGATGGCACTGGTGGCCGCAAAAATGAGGATCAAGTTCAGCAGTTGCGCCGCATTGAGCGTTTGCAGCTGTGGGCTCAGCCATTGGCGGTGGGTCAGGTATTTCATGACCAGCCAAGGGATCATGCCGCTCACCACACCATTCAAAATGGCCAGTGTGGTGGCGCCTTGGTTGAACAGCTCACGGTCAATGAACCAGGTGTCCAGCGTCAGGCCGACAGCGCCGGGCAAGCCCAGCACCAGCACCAAAATGATCCTGAAACCGGCAGGCAAGAACACCCAGCTGATGCCTTCACCGTATGCCAAGGTGGAGAAAATCCAAGCGTTGAAGCGAAAGAAACCGACAAACAAAAAAGCGCTGGCCAAAGCCAGCGCTGTTTTTTCCAAGGTATCGCGCAAAAACAAGATCATGGCGCGATGTTTGTGTGGGCCAGTTGCATGGACTGACCAAGGTGTTTGAAGTAATCCAGCGTGCGCGGCGTGGGGATCAGGAATTTGGCGCGTCGGTCACCTTCCAGGTTCAATGTGCTGAGCATGTCTTTGTCGCGCAGCCGTGTGATGCGTTTGTGCAAAGTGGCGGGGGAGCCAAGCTCGGCCAGTCCGATGGCTACGCGCACCGTCATCGGCTTGTTTTCATACCAGCACAAGACGACGGATTGGAGCAATGCCACTTCATTGGCGTCCATTTCCTGACCATCGGGCAAGGCTTGAACCACCTTGGCCAACTGCAGAAAACGCAGGTAAGCGGATGCAAAAGGGCTTTGGGTTTTTTCCATATTTGTGATTTTATCGAATTATTTTTGGACAGTAAAAATCAAGCGGTCGCTGTATGGTTAAGCTTGTGATTTCTGGAGGAGGCAGACATGAAACACACAATGGCCATCATCGGGCTCGGCATCATGGGCCGGCGCATGTTGGAAAACGCTTTGCAGCATCCTGCGTTTGAAATCAGTGGGGTCTGGGACCCCAGCGCATCGTCGGTGGCCAGCACTTTGGCCGTCATGCCCCATGCGCCTGTGGCGGCCAGCGCCCAAGCGGCGATGGCCGGGGCCGATGTGGTGTATCTGGCCTGCCCCCCAGGGCCTCGCAAAACTTATGCTTTGCAAGCTGCCGCCGCAGGACAGGGCGTGTTCATGGAAAAGCCGCTGGGCACCGACAACGCCCAAAGCCGCGATCTGCTCGCCCAATTGCGCCAGGCCCGTTTGCCCGGGGTGGTCAACTTCACCCAGGCGGCTTCGCGGGGGTTTGAGGAGTTGCACAGGGCCATCAATGCCGGGGAAACGGGCGATATCTTGGGCATTGACATCGTGGTGAACTACCCCGCATGGCCCCGCGCCTGGCAAAAAGACGCCGATTGGCTGCGCCTGCGCCATGAAGGGGGCTACACCCGCGAGGTGATTTCGCATTTTCTGTTTCTGGCCGGCCGCTTCATGGGGCCGCTGACCTTGCAGCAGGCCTGGCCGCGGTACCCGCAAGACCCCACTTTGTGCGAGTTGGACATGCTCGCCAGGCTGACCACGGCCGATGGCCGACCGGTGACTGTCATGTCCACCACCGGCGGGCAACAGCCCGATCGGCAAGAAGTCACAGTGCGGGGCAGCCGGATGAACCACCAATTCAGGGAGTTCTACCAACTCTGGCGCTCCGACGGTGGTCCATGGCAAGAAGCCCTGGACTGGTCGACCGAAGATCCGCGCACCAGCGCACTGCAGCGTCAATTGAGCGAAGTGGATGCCTGGCTGAAAGGCCAAGCGCACAAGCTGGCCACGGCTGAAGAAGCGCTGGCCGTGCAAGAGCTGGTCGAGGCCATGCTGGCAGGGCAGGCCTGAAAAACCAAACCCCCAAGCCCCGCTGACGGGCATTGGGGGCGGTTTTGGCACGTTGGATGGGCCATCTCGGCTCAGGCCCGTTCGGGGCTCGCGCTCGCTTGGCGGCTTTGGGTGAGCGCGCTGATCAAATCGGTGAACCTTTGCCCCTGCACCAAAACGTGTTGCCGTGCTGCCTGGGCGGCCAATTCTTCTTCACCGCTGCGGATGGCTTGCGCCAAGTTGCGGTGTTCAGCCACCGACTGGGCCAAGCGGTGGCGAACTTGCAGTTGCAGACGCCGGTAAGGCTTGAGCCGGTTTTTCAGTTGGATCGTCTCTTGCACCAAAAAGGCATTGCCGCTGGCGCGGTAAATCAGCTGGTGAAAAGTGTCGTTGGCATGGTAGTAAGTGTTGGCTTCGCCTTTTTCTGCCTCGGTTTCACAGTGTTCCATGGCCTGTGAGAGGTCTGCGATCAGGGTTTTGTCGGCACGCCGGGCGGCCAAGCGCGCGCACATGGCCTCCAGTTCGGCCATGACCTCGAACATCTCTATCAGGTCGGCGGTGCTGATGCTGGCCACATAGGTCCCCCTTTTGGGCCTGACCTCGACCAAGCCACTGGCTTCGAGTTGCTGAAAGGCTTCGCGCACAGGGGTTCGCGAGACGCCGTATTGCGCGGCGATGTCATCCATGTGCAATTGATCGCCCGGTCTCAGGCGGCCCTCGACGATGTCGTCTTCAATTTGTTCGCGAACGCGCTGAACCAAGGATCGGGTTCGGTGGGGTGTGCTCATGGTGATCGGTGTTCAGGGGTAAACCACTAGGAAACGCTCAGGCTCATACATATAACATTCCGACTGTTTTATACAACAGCAGGAGACATCCATGAAACCCGTTTTCAAGAATATAGCCGCCATCGCAGTTTGGACTGGCGTTGCCCTGTCGGCCCAAGCCGATATCGTGTTGAAGGCTTCGCACCAATTCCCCGGTGGCAAAGGGGATGCGCGTGACGAAATGGTGCAAATGATTGCACGCGAGGTCGCAGCAGCCAATGTGGGCTTGACGATCAAAGTGTTTCCTGGCTCCAGCTTGGTCAAGCCCAAAGAGCAATGGAAGGCCATGCTCAGCGGTCAAATTGACATGACCTCCCTGCCGCTTGATTACGCCTCCGGCTTTCACCCCGAGTTTGGTGCCACTTTGATGCCTGGTTTGGTGAAAAACCACACGCACGCGCGCCAAATCAACGCCTCCCCTTTCATGGATGACATCCGCGCCATCATCAACCGTGGCGGTGTCGACGTGTTGGCCGATGCCTGGTTGGCGGGTGCTTTTGCCGGCAAAGACAAATGCATTTTGGAGCCGAAGGACGCGGATGGTCTGAAGATCCGTTCGGCCGGTGCGACCTTTGCGCAAATGTGGGCTGGGGCTGGTGCTTCCATTGTTTCTGTGCCCTCCAGTGAGGTGTACAGCGCCTTGCAACAAGGCGTGGCGCAGGGAACAGACACCTCGGCTGGCAGTTTTGTGTCCTTCCGACTCTACGAGCAAGTCAAGTGCCTGACCGCTCCAGGTGACCAGGCGCTGTGGTTCATGTACGAGCCTGTGCTGATCTCCAAAAAAGCCATGGCGAAATTGAACGCGGCGCAAAAAGCAGCCTTGATGGCGGCCTCCAAAAAAGCAGAAGATTATTTTGCAGCCGAGTCCAAGAAGCTCGACGACAAGATGGTCGAGGCCTACAACAAGGCCGGTGTGAAGGTGGTCACCATGACCGCCGCACAGGCCGACATGTGGCGTGCAGTGGCAGCCAAAACTTCTTACGCGGAGTTTGCCAAGACCGTGCCCACAGGCAAGGCGCTGATCGACAAGGCGCTGGCCGTCAAGTAAGCAGGAGCCTCTCTTGAAACAGCTGCACCAATGGGTTTGCCGTCTGTCTGAGTGGAGCGGCGTCGTGGCCGCTGCACTCATGATCGTGTCGGTGTTCGTCGTTTGTCAAATGATCTTCGTGCGTGCCGTGCTTGGAGAATCGTCCATCTGGCAAACCGAATTTGTGACTTTCGCCTTGGTGGCGGCCACGTTTCTCGGGGCCCCTTACATTTTGCTCACGCGTGGGCATGTCAACGTTGATTTGCTGCCCATGTTCTTGGGCGATTCCGCACGTTTGGCGCTGGCCTGGTTGGCCTCCATTTTGTCATTGGGCTTTTGCGTGCTCTTTTTGTACAGCGCGGCCCATTGGTGGTGGGAGGCTTGGGAATTGGATCTCAAGACGCCCAGCATCTGGAATGCCCGTTTGTGGATTCCTTACCTGAGCGTACCGGTTGGCATGACGTTGGTCTGCCTGCAATATGTGGTGGACATGTGGGCCTTGGCCACAGGCCGCGATTTGCCTTTCGGCATGCCTGCCGCCCACGACATGAAGGAAATGGCATGACCCCCTTGTTGATGGGCGGCATCATTTTTGCCGTCGCTTTGTTGTTGTTGGCCACGGGCATGCCCATCGCGTTTGCGCTGGGCAGTACCGCCTTGATTTTCATGGTGTGGTCGGATGGTTGGGGCTCGGTTCTGTACATGGCCGACACCGTGTTTTCTGGGCTGGACGATTTCACACTGGCCTCCATTCCGATGTTCATCATCATGGGGGCTGCGGTGGCGTCTTCGCGGGCGGGCAGCGACTTGTACGAAGCCCTGAACCGCTGGTTGTACAAAGTGCCCGGCTCGTTGGTGATTTCCAACATCGGCGCGTGCGCGCTGTTTTCGGCCCTGACCGGTTCATCCCCAGCCACCTGCGCGGCGATTGGCAAGATGGGCATCCCGGAGATGCGCCGTCGTGGCTACGAGGCCGACCTGGCCACGGGTTCGATCGCTGCAGGAGGCACACTGGGCAATTTG
>NZ_CALBEX010000415.1 GCF_937889215.1 uncultured Limnohabitans sp. | reverse complement strand
AGCGGGATACAGGCCCAGTACCGCGTTGGCCGTGACCCAACGACCATCGATGATTTTTTTGAGCATGGCCTGGCCATCGGCCAACACCTTGCGCGCCTGATCGCCCACCACTTCGTCATCCAGGATGGCGGGGAAAGGCCCCGCCAAATCCCAAGTCTGGAAGAACGGACCCCAGTCGATGTACTGCGCGATTTCGGCCAGGTCGTAGTTTTTGAACACGCGTCGGCCTATGAACTTGGGCGCAGCGGGCACGCCTTGGGTCCAGTCGATGGGCGTCTTGTTGGCGCGGGCTTGCGCCAACGTCCACATCGGCGTTTGCTTTTTGTTAGCGTGCAGCTCGCGCACCTTGTCGTAATCGGCGCTCAGGTCAGCGATGAATTTGGCGGCTTGCTCAGACAACAAGCCTTGCGCAACACCCACGCTGCGCGAAGCGTCGGGCACATAGACCACCGGGCCACTGTAATGTGGCGCGATCTTTACGGCGGTGTGCACGCGGCTGCAGGTGGCACCACCAATGAGCAGCGGCATCTGGCGCTCGCGGAAGTACGGGTCTTTTTCCATCTCACTGGCCACGTACTGCATCTCTTCGAGGCTGGGCGTGATCAGGCCCGACAGGCCAATGATGTCGGCGTTTTCTGCTTTGGCTTTGGCCAGAATTTCGTGACAGGGCACCATCACGCCCATGTTGACCACTTCAAAGTTGTTGCACTGCAAGACCACGGTAACGATGTTTTTGCCGATGTCGTGCACATCGCCCTTAACAGTAGCAATCACGATCTTGCCCTTGGCTTTGACGTCTTGGCCCGCCGCTTCTTGCGCGAGTTTTTCAGCCTCGATGTAGGGCAGCAAATGCGCCACGGCCTGCTTCATCACGCGAGCGCTTTTGACGACCTGCGGCAAGAACATCTTGCCTTGGCCGAACAGGTCACCGACCATGTTCATGCCGTCCATCAACGGGCCTTCGATCACATGCAGCGGACGACCGCCCTTGGCCAAAATCTCTTGGTAGGCCTCTTCAGTGTCGTCGCTGATGAAGTCGGTGATGCCATGCACCAGCGAATGGCTCAAACGCTGCGCCACGCGCACAGGTGCATCGGGCGTGCCGCGCCAGGCCAGCTTGGTGCTCTCGTCTTTGGCCGCGCCCTTGGCACTGTCGGCCACTTCCACCAAGCGCTCGCCCGCATCAGGGCGGCGGTTCAGCACCACGTCTTCGACACGCTCGCGTAAGTTCGGCTCCAGATCGTCGTACACGCCAACCATGCCCGCGTTGACGATGCCCATGTCCATGCCCGCCTGGATGGCGTGGTACAGGAATACGGTGTGGATCGCTTCACGCACCGGGTCGTTGCCACGGAATGAAAAGCTCACGTTCGACACACCGCCCGACACCTTGGCACCCGGCAGGTTGGTTTTGATCCAGCGCGTGGCATTGATGAAGTCCACCGCGTAGTTGTTGTGCTCTTCGATGCCGGTGGCGATGGCAAAAATGTTGGGGTCAAAAATGATGTCTTCTGGCGGGAAGCCCACCTCGTCCACCAGCACGCGGTAAGCGCGCTCGCAAATCTCGATTTTGCGTTCGTAGATGTCGGCCTGGCCTTTTTCGTCGAACGCCATGACCACGGCGGCAGCACCGTAGCGCTTGACCAACTTGGCTTGGCGCTTGAATTCGTCTACGCCCTCTTTCATGCTGATCGAGTTGACGATGCCCTTGCCCTGAATGCAGCGCAGACCGGCTTCGATCACCGTCCATTTGGACGAATCCACCATCACCGGCACACGGGCGATGTCGGGCTCACCGGCCATCAGGTTCAAAAATCGCACCATGGCCGCCTGACTGTCGAGCATGGCTTCGTCCATGTTGACATCGATCACCTGCGCGCCGTTCTCGACCTGTTGGCGCGCCACGGCCAAGGCCTGCTCGTACTCGCCGTTCAGGATCATGCGGGCAAAGGCCTTGGAGCCGGTCACGTTGGTGCGCTCGCCCACGTTGACAAACAGCGACCCGGTGCCGATGGAGACAGGCTCCAGACCGGACAACTTCATGGGGGGAACGGAAAGGATTTCTGGGGCAACAACAGACACGGACTCACCTTGGGCTAACAGGTGAGCGTGGTTGTGCACAATGTTTCTGGATCAGAACAGCCCCAAGCCTGACCTGCTGCGCCTTGGCGGCGGCGGGCTGCAACGCTCCTTGGGGAAGTGCAGATTTTAACCGGGCCACCCATCACTTTTGGATATGCGAGTTTTGTAAGCAAGGCCTGCGCGAAGTGCTCGTGGCTTGGCAACGGCCCCGTCATCCTCTTCACCAGGAAAGCCTTACTGTTCTGCGTTCTCTTCGGTGACCTTGAGTTGGCTCAAATCCACACCTTGGCATTGGCTGATGAGTTCGGCACTGGTGTTGATTTGGAACTTTTGGTAGATGGTGGCGCGGTGTTTTTTGGCCGTACCCGGCTGTATTCCAGTGACTTCGGCAATGCCTTTGTTGGTGAGCCCCTGAACAATCAGCATGAAGATTTCCTGCTCTCGCGCTGACAATGTCTCAAAAGAACGCCTGAGCACATCGGTCTTGACGAACTCATGGTTCCTTTGACGGTCCATTTCAAGCGCCTTGTCCACCACCTGACACAGCTTTTCACGGTTGAACGGCTTGAGCAGAAAATCCACTGCGCCCATGCGAAAGGCTTCAATGATTTCGTCCTTGTCGCTTTCCCCACTGATGAAAATGATCGGCGTTTTGCGGCACAAAGACTCCATGCGCAGCTGCAACTCCAAGCCGTTGATGCCTGGCATGCGCATGTCCAACAACAAAACCGCCGGCGAGATGTCCATCGCGTTGTCGAGAAACGCATTTGCATTGTCAAAAGTGTCAACGGTATAACCCAACATGATCAACATGTCGCTGAGGTAAAAGCGCATGTCGTGGTTGTCGTCGACCAAAAATATGTGGCCCAGTCGTTTTTTCATAAAGTATCAATTTGGAATTTACCAAATAATTTATCAAATATGCCAATTTATGTAATTACCCAATTGGGTAATTTATGCAGAACTTTTACAACCTCTCGAAAGACTCTAAAGATGTCAGGCGTGTTCCGCCAAGTCGCACTGTGCCTGCGTGGCTGATATTTTCAAGCCCAGAACTTGAGCAGCCACGCTTTCTTCAAGCTTGCTCAGGCCTGAAAAAGTGGCTGAAATCTTGGCGCAAAAAAGCGGGTGGCCTTCCCGGCACGCGCAAGTGCCGGGTGGCTCTATCAACTGGCTTTACACGATGCGGGCAGGTATTTGAGCGGCAAACCGTTGCTGGTGGAGGGGCCGCAGCGCCAGCTGGCAATCGGCTTGCCACCGTCGGTGCTGCCGCTGACCGGGGTGCTAGCCGTTTGCAGGGGCGTTAAAGAAATGCTGTTAGCAGAAGCACTGGTGCTGCCGCGCAGGGCTTCGTGGTTGCCGACCACGGTGATCACGCCATTCGCATCGGCGCTGATCTGGATGACATATTGGCTGGTTTGGCTCTCGCAAACTTTGGGCAAAGTGGCAGACACATCGGCTTGGGACGCCGAGCTGATGGCCTCGTTGACCGCTGTCTTGCACCCCCCAGCCGCCAGCAGCATTTCAGACGCTTTGGCGCGAATGCTGTAATCCTGATAAGCCGGAAGCGCCAAGGCACCCAAAATGCCAATGATCGCAATGACGATCATCAGCTCAATCAAAGTCAAACCTTGCTGTCTTGTGTACATGGAATTCTCCCCCTGTTATTTGGGTATCGATGGTAATCCATGCATTCCCCAAAACGCCAGTGACAATTGCGCACCAACGCCTGATGGGCGTCAGGCGGCTTCCTGTGCCGAGGGTCGGCGCGCCATGATGAACTTGCCCAGAGCCAGCACCAGCAAAGCACCGGCCACACCCATGCCGTAACCCCAGACTTTGTCTTGCGGTAAATAAGCCACCAAGCCCGGATCGGTTTGCGTCATGGTGCCCGCAATCCAGCCCAGCAGCATGCCGCCGGCGGTGATGATCATCGGGAACCGGTCCATCAACTTGAGCACCAACTGGCTACCCCAGACAATGATCGGGATGCTGACCAGCAAACCGAAGATGACCAGAGGCATCTGGTGGTCGGCGTTGCCCGAAGTCTGGGCAGCACCGGCGATGGCGATCACGTTGTCCACGCTCATGACCAAGTCGGCAATGATCACGGTTTTGACCGCGCCCCAGAGCTTGTCACTGCCTTGGATGTTGCTGTGGTCATCGTCTGCATCAGGGGTGAGAAGCTTGACCCCAATCCAGATGAGCAAAAGCGCCCCCACAAACTTGAGGAAGGGGATCGCCAGCAAGGTGAGCGCGAAAAAGATCAGGATCACGCGCAACACGATGGCACCGGCCGTGCCCCACAAAATCCCTTTGGTCCGCTGGTGTTCAGGCAGCTGGCGGCAAGCCAGCGCGATCACAACCGCGTTGTCACCCCCCAGCAAAATGTCGATCATGATGATCTGGCCAACAGCAAACCAGAAATGGGCGGTAAGAAATTCTTCCACGGCGATACCTTTCACCCACGGCAAGGCGGGCCTATATACGAATACCAAAAATGAAGCCGGATTTTCCCTCAGAAAATCCGGCTTTTGTATTGTGGCAAACCACACCCCACCTGCGGGCAGGGTTGCTCACCTGGCTTTGAAGGCGTTTACTTCAGCTGAGCCTTGAGCAATTTGCCCAATTCAGACGGGTTGCGTGTGACGATGAAGCCGCACTCTTCCATGATGGCCAGCTTGGCATCGGCCGTGTCGGCGCCGCCAGAAATCAAAGCACCTGCATGGCCCATGCGCTTGCCGGGAGGGGCAGTCACACCGGCGATGAAGCCCACAACAGGCTTCTTCATGTTGGCTTTGCACCACATGGCGGCTTCGGCTTCGTCTGGACCGCCGATTTCGCCAATCATGATGACGGCGTCGGTGTCTGGATCGTCGTTGAAAGCTTGCATGACTTCGATGTGCTTCAAACCGTTGATCGGGTCGCCACCGATACCGACGGCGCTGGACTGGCCCAAACCCACTTCGGTCAACATCGCCACGGCTTCATAAGTCAAGGTACCCGAGCGGGACACCACGCCAATCCGGCCTTTGCGGTGGATGTGACCGGGCATGATGCCGATCTTGATTTCGTCGGGGGTGATCAAACCGGGGCAGTTGGGGCCGAGCAACAAAGTGCGCTTGCCGCCAGCGGCTTCTTTGGCCTTCATCTTGTTGCGCACTTCGAGCATGTCACGCACTGGAATGCCTTCGGTGATGCAAATCGCCATGTCCAGGTCGGCTTCGACAGCTTCCCAGATCGCAGCGGCTGCGCCAGCTGGGGGCACGTAGATCACGGACACAGTCGCGCCAGTTTGGGTGGCGGCTTCCTTAACGGAGGCGTAAATTGGGATGTTGAAGATGGACTCGCCAGCCTTCTTGGGGTTCACACCCGCGACGAAGCAGTTCTTGCCGTTCGCGTATTCCTGGCACTTCTCAGTGTGGAACTGACCGGTCTTGCCGGTGATGCCTTGGGTGATGACTTTGGTGTCTTTGTTGATGTAGATGGACATGTTTGTTCCTAATCAGTTGAGGACAGAGCTAAAGATCTGTCCCCAAAGTCATTATTTAACGGCTGCAACAATAGCGGTCGCGGCTTCGGCCATGGTGTCGGCAGAGATGATCGGCAGACCGGATTCGGCCAGCATCTTCTTGCCCAGCTCGTCGTTGGTGCCCTTCATGCGCACGACCAGTGGCACGGACAGGTTCACGGCCTTGCAAGCGGTGATCACGCCGGTGGCGATGGTGTCGCACTTCATGATGCCGCCGAAGATGTTGACCAAAATGCCTTTGACATTCTTGTTGGACAGCATGATCTTGAAGGCTTCGGTGACCTTTTCGGCTGTAGCGCCGCCGCCCACGTCCAGGAAGTTAGCCGGCTCGCCGCCGAACAACTTGATGGTGTCCATGGTGGCCATGGCCAAACCAGCGCCGTTGACCAAGCAACCGATGTTGCCGTCCAGGCTGATGTAGGCCAGGTCGAACTTGGAAGCTTCCACTTCAGCTGGATCTTCTTCGTCCAAATCGCGATAAGCCACGATTTCGGGGTGACGGAACAGGGCGTTGGCGTCGAAGTTGAACTTCGCGTCCAAGGCCATCACGTTGCCCTTGCTGTCGCGGTTCAGCGGGTTGATTTCCACCAACGACGCGTCAGTGTCCATGTAGCACTGGTACAGCTTTTTGAAGATATCCACGGCCTGAGCAGTGGAATCTGCTGGCATGCCGATGGCGTCAGCGATCTTCTTGGCTTGTTCGTCACCCAGACCGGTCAGCGGATCGATGAACTCGGTGATGATTTTCTCGG
>NZ_CALBEX010000414.1 GCF_937889215.1 uncultured Limnohabitans sp. | reverse complement strand
CGCCGCACTGGCGCTGGGCCTGGTTACCGCTGCACCCAACGACATCGACTGGGCCGACGAAATTCGCACGGCTTTGGAACAGCGCTCCACCATGTCGCCCGACGCCCTCACGGGTCTGGAAGCCAACCTGCGTTTTGCCCAAAAAGAGAACATGGCCACCCGCATCTTCGGCCGCTTGACTGCTTGGCAAAACTGGATCTTCCAGCGCCCCAACGCCGTCGGTGAAAAGGGTGCCCTGAAGGTCTATGGCAAAGGCGAAAAAGTCCAGTTCGACATGAACCGCGTTTGATGTTTTTGCGTTGTGCAGTGCTGAGCCCGGTGGTCCGCGCTGCAACCGAAATTTGACCCCACCGTTGCATTTTTTAATTTCTGGAGACTCTCATGTCCGGTATCAACTACAGCGAAAAGATTCCCAATAACGTCAACTTGAGCGAAGACCGCACCTTGCAGCGTGCGCTTGAGCAGTGGCAGCCCAACTTCATCAACTGGTGGGACGACATGGGCCCTGAGGGCTCGACCGACATGGACGTGTACCTGCGCACCGCCGTGAGCGTGGACCCGCAAGGCTGGGCCCAGTTCGGCCACGTCAAGATGCGCGACTACCGTTGGGGCGTGTTCTTGAACCCCGGCGAGCAAGACCGCAAGATCCATTTCGGTGACAATATCGGCGAGAAAGTTTGGCAAGACGTGCCTGGCGAACACCGCGCCAACCTGCGCCGCATCATCGTCACACAAGGCGACACCGAGCCTGCATCGGTGGAGCAGCAGCGCCACCTGGGCCTGACCGCGCCCAGCATGTACGACCTGCGAAACCTGTTCCAGATCAACGTCGAAGAAGGCCGTCACCTGTGGGCCATGGTGTACCTGCTGCACAAATATTTCGGCAAAGACGGCCGTGAAGAAGCCGATGCCCTGCTGCAACGCAACAGCGGTAACGAAGACAACCCCCGCATCTTGCAGGCGTTCAACGAGAAGACACCCGACTGGTTGAGCTTCTTCATGTTCACTTACTTCACCGACCGCGACGGCAAGTTCCAGTTGTGCGCTCTGGCCGAGTCGGCATTCGACCCATTGGCCCGCACCACCAAGTTCATGCTGACCGAAGAGGCGCACCACATGTTTGTGGGCGAGTCCGGCGTGAGCCGCACCATCCAGCGCACCGTTGATGTGATGAACCAGCTCAAGACCGACGACGTGGCCAAGCTGCGCGCTGCC
>NZ_CALBEX010000413.1 GCF_937889215.1 uncultured Limnohabitans sp. | reverse complement strand
GCCCTCACACTGGTTTGCATGTCTGACGAGCACCTGATCGAACACCGGGTTCACCAAGAGGAACTCTTGCGTGGCCACTTTTTGCATGTGTTGCGCGACACCGTGCAACTGCCCAACCAAAACCTCGCCACCCGTGAATATGTGGTGCACCCCGGTGCGGTGATGGTCATCCCGATGCTCGACACGACCGAAGGTCTGCGCCTGGTGATGGAGCGGCAGTTTCGTTATCCAGTGGGGCAAGTCATGACCGAGTTCCCGGCCGGCAAGCTCGATCCCGGTGAAGACCCTTGGCTGTGCGCCCAACGCGAACTGCTCGAAGAAACCGGCTACACCGCCCGCCAGTGGGCCCGTGCCGGGGTGTTGCACCCGGTCATCGCTTACTCGACCGAGGTGATCGAGATCTGGTTTGCTAAAGAGCTGACCTTGGGGCAACGTCAGCTGGATCAAGACGAATTCTTGGATGTGTTCACCGCCAGCCCCGCCGAGCTGATGACCGCTTGCCAGCAAGGCCGCTTGACCGATGCCAAGACCTTGACGGGTTTGCTTTGGTTGCAAAACGTGCAATCGGGCCAGTGGCCCTTGCATTGGCAAACCGTCCCTTGAACTGTTGGCATGAAAGTCCTGGACCTGCAATGCGGCTTGGGCCACAGCTTTGAAGGCTGGTTTGGCTCTCAAGACGACTATGACGCACAGCGCGAACGGGGCTTGGTGACGTGTCCAGTGTGCAACGACTGTGAAATCACCAAAAAGCTGTCAGCACCGCGCTTGAACTTGGGCCACGGCACGGCCCCCAATTTAGGGCCGGGGCAGGGCGCTCAATCTGCGGGCGCGGGCAGCGCTGCTGGTGGCTCGCAATCCTCCGCTGCCGATGCCCCACTTGCTACACCAGCCCTGCCTGATATGCCGCCCGATGTCTTGCAGCAGATGCAGTCGGCCATGATGAAAGCGGTGCGCCACGTCATGGCCAACACCGAAGATGTGGGCCCGCAATTTGCCGAAGAGGCCCGCAAGATCCACTACGGCGAGCGCGAAGAGCGCAACATCCGTGGCCAGGCCACGCGCGAAGAAACCGAGGCCTTGATCGACGAAGGCATCGAGGTCATGGCCTTGCCCGTGCCAGAACATCTCAAGGGCCCGCTGCAGTAAGCGCAGCCTGCAAGCGCAAGCGGCCCCCTTTCATGAAACACGCTCTGCACATCGACGACGCCGAGGTCGAGCTGACCGCCATTCGGGCGCAAGGCCCGGGTGGGCAAAACGTCAACAAGGTCTCCAGCGCCATCCAGTTGCGTTTTGATGTGGCGAACTCAGCCTTGCCCGACGACGTCAAACAGCGTTGGCTGCAATCGGGAGACAGCCGCTTAACTTTGGAAGGCGTGTTCATCCTCAAGGCCCAGCGCCACCGCACGCAAGAAGCCAACCGCGTTGATGCGTGGGCGCGGCTTTATGAAACGCTGGACCTGTACGCCAAGCCCCCCAAACCCCGCAAGGCCACCAAGCCAACCTATGGCTCGGTGCAAAGGCGGTTGGAGGGCAAGTCGATTCAGTCCAAGATCAAAAGCGGTCGGCGCAAAGACGCCCAAGATTAAGACCGGGCGGTCTCAGCGCGCTGCAGCACTTGTACCAGCGCATCCGGCGCATCGGCCTGCACCACCAGCCGCTCCGGCATGCTGCGCAGCCAGGTGATTTGGCGCTTGGCCAGTTGGCGGGTGGCGAAGATGCCGCGCTCCAGGATCTCGGCTTCGCTCCAGCCAGCATCTAGCCCTTCCCAAGCTTGGCGGTAACCCACGCAGCGCATGGACGGCAGGTCGGGGTGCAGGTCGCCGCGTGCCCGCAGGGCTTTGACTTCTTCCATGAAGCCCGCCGCCATCATTTGTTCAAAACGCAGAGCGATGCGTTGGTGCAGCCAAGCACGGTCGGTGGGCTCCAGACTGATGACGGGGATGTGCCAGTCTGGGGCGTTGGCCTTGGCGCTTTGGTGAAAAGAGCTCAGGGTTTGGCCTGTGGCGGTCCAGACCTCCAAGGCGCGGCCGATGCGCTGGCTGTCTCCGGGCGCCAGGCGCGCGGCCGTCTGCGGGTCCACCTGGGCCAGTTGCGCGTGCAGCGCCGGCCAGCCGAGTTGCTCGGCTTGTTGGTGGATTTGGGCGCGCACCTGCGCGTCGGCTGCGGGGATGTCGTTCAGGCCTTCGAGCAAGGCCTTGAGATAAAGCATGGTGCCGCCCACCAACAGCGGGGTTTTGCCGCGTGCACGGATGTCGCGGATCAGTCGGGAGGCGTCTTTGGCAAATTCGGCCGCGCTGTAGCTGTGCAGCGGGTCCAGTGTGTCGATCAGGTGGTGCGGCACGGCGGCCAGTTCTTCGCGGCTGGGTTTGGCCGTGCCAATGTCCATGCCCCGGTAAACCAGAGCCGAGTCGACGCTGATGATTTCTGCGCCGCCTTGGGGTTGTAGGGCTTGGGCCAAGGCCAGTGCTGCAGCGGTTTTGCCGCTGGCGGTCGGGCCGACGATGGCAATGGCTTCCAGTGGCTTGACGGTCATGCCTTGGCTACGGCGCTGAGCGCGGGGCGGCCGTGGCGCTGGACGGCGGTCCAAGCCACGGTGGCAATCACGCCAGACCACAGCAAAATGCCATGGGCCAGTGCAAAAACCGGTTGATCCATGTGCTGGCCCAGCCAGCCGCCCATGAAGAACGCGCCCAACATCATCAAAAAACCATTGAGCGCAGAGGCTGTGCCCGCTCGGCGTGGGAAGGGCGCGACCGCACCGCTTTGTCCGCAAGGCTGGTGCACGCCATGCCCGAGCATGAAGATGTACATGGGCACCATGATGGCCCACGCGCCATACCAGTCGCGGCCTTGTCCGGCGTAAGCGAGCACCGCCATGGACACGCCTCCCGTGAGGGTCAAGCAGGCGGCGATGCCGACCGTGCGGTGCACGCTGGTGCGCCGGAGCATCCAGCGGCACCAAAAGGTGCCCACGATGTAAGACAAAGACATGCTCAGCATGAGCAAGCCATAAGCTGTTTTGCTGTAGCCCATGAACGACACAAACACAAAGGACGAACTGGCCAGGAAGGTGAACAAGCCCAAATACGAGCCGGCCGACAAAGCGCACCAGGTTTGGAACACCGGATGGCACAAGATGTCCCAATTGGCCTTGACCAAGGGGCGGGCGCGCAAAGCCTGCAGGTCGGGTTGGGCCAGTGTTTCTTCAAAGCGCCAGGCCAACAAGGCCAAGGTGCCCGCACCAAACACCGCCAACATGAGCAGGGCCACACGCCAGCCCAGCCAATCGGTCAACAGGCCGCCCAAAGGCGCACACACGCAAGCAATGATGCCCAGGCCCGTCAGGGCTTGCGACATGACGTTGGCACCTTGTGCGGGGGCATACAGATCACGCACCACGGCGCGTGCGGCCATGACCCCTGCGCCCATGGCAACGCCCTGGAGGGCGCGCCCGGCAATCAGCCAAGCCATGTTGGGCGCAAAAACGCAAGCCACCGAGGCCAAGGTGTAAGCGGCCATGCCCCACAACAAGATGGGCCGACGGCCAAATCGGTCGGACAGCGGCCCCCAAACCAACTGAGACAGGCCAAAAGCCAGCAGCAGTGCGGTGAGGGTGAGTTGGGCTTGGCCCATGCCTGCACCAAAGCCCTGCGTGATGGCGGGCAGGGCGGGCAAATACAGGTCGGTGGTGACCGGCTGCAGGCCCAGCAGCAGCGCGAGGATGAGGACAATGAGTTTGGGGGACATCAGCGGCCCCGCAAAAACAAGGCATCCAGATCACGCATCGTCATTTGCCGCCAAGTGGGGCGGCCGTGGTTGCATTGGTCGGAGCGTTCGGTGTCTTCCATCTGGCGAAGCAAGGCGTTCATCTCGTCGAGCGTCAGGCGGCGGTTGGCGCGCACTGCACCGTGGCAGGCCATGGTGGCCAGTATTTCGTTTTGCGCGCGTTGCACCACCGTGCTGGCGTCGTGCTGGGCCAGCTCGGCCAGAACGCTGCGCGCCAACTCCACCGCGTCGCCTTGCGCCAAGCTGGTGGGCACGGCGCGCACGGCGAGGGTTTTGGCCGACAAGGGCGAGATTTCCAGGCCGAGTTGTTCCAAGGCCTCGGCACAGGCCTCTGCGGTGGCCACTTCGTTGGGGGTGGCGGCAAAGGTGGCCGGGATCAGCAGCGGTTGGCTGGGGATGCGCGAGGCGTCGGTGGTGTTGAGTTGGTTTTTCAGGCGTTCGTACACGATGCGTTCGTGCGCGGCGTGCATGTCCACCACCACCAAGCCTTGCTTATTTTCAGCGAGGATGTAGACGCCGTGCAGTTGCGCCACAGCGCGGCCGAGTGGCCAGTCGCCTTCGGGCAGGGGAGCTGGAGTGGCCAAGTGGTCTGTGGGGTGGGACGTTGCGCCTGATGGGGTGGACGCTGTTGCCGTTCGGTCAGCCTGAAGCCAATCGGGCGCGCCGCGTTCTTGAGCGCTCAGGCCTTCGCTGCTTTCAGGCGGGTTCCACAGCGCTTTCAGGTTGGCCATGGCTTGTTCGCCGTCCACGCGGGGGCGCACAAAATCGGCCGGTTTGTAGGCGGGGGCGTTGAAGCTGGAGGGGCCGGGGCGCTCGAAAGCCATGCCGCCTTGTTGCCAAGTGGCCGATTCGGGCAGGGCTTTGGGTGCGGGGCCGGTTGTCAGTTCAAAACCGCTGGGGGTGTTCGCAGCGTCGTCGTTCAGGTTGTGCGAGCGCGGCGCGGCCAGCGCGTTTTCCAGTGCATGGCGCACCGCCTGGTGCACGGCGCGGCTGTCGCGAAAGCGCACTTCGATCTTGGTGGGGTGCACGTTCACGTCAACCAAGGTCGGATCGATCTCCATGAACAAGGCGTAAGCCGGTTGTTTGTGGCCGTGCAACACGTCTTCGTAGGCGCTGCGCGCACCGTGCATGACGACTTTGTCACGCACAAAACGGCCATTCACGTAGGCGAACTGGTGGTCCGGGCGTGAGCGGGCGGCGTCGGGCAGACCGGCGCGGCCCATCACCTTGAGCGGCCCGGCGTGGTAGTCCACAGCAATGGACTGCGCCACGAATTCTTCGCCCAACACATCGGCCAAGCGTTGTTCCAGGCCCGCAGCGCCGGGGTGCACGCGCCACTGCTCGACCAGTTTGCCCTCGTGCCAGATGGCAAAGCCCACGTCGGGGCGGGCCAGCGCGTGGCGGCGCACGGCCTCGACGCAGTGCGCCAGCTCGGTGTTGTCGCTTTTCAAAAACTTGCGGCGTGCGGGGGTCGAGAAAAACAGCTCTTTGACTTCGACCGTGGTGCCCACAGCGCGGGCGGCGGGGCGGATCTCGCCGGTGCGGCCGTCCAGCGCAAAGGCGGTGGGCTGGCCGTCCGTGCGCGAGAGCAAGGTGAGCTCGGACACCGAATTGATGGCTGCCAAGGCTTCGCCCCTGAAACCCATGGTCATGACCGATTCGAGGTCATCGAGGTTGCCAATCTTGCTGGTGGCGTGGCGTTTCAAGGCGGTGACCAGCTCGTCGGGCGCGATGCCGCCGCCGTCGTCTTCCACCGAAATCAGCCGCGTGCCGCCGCCCATCAGGCGCAGCGTGATGCTGCGCGCGCCCGCGTCCATGGCGTTGTCCACCAGCTCGCGCACCACCGAGGCGGGGCGCTCGACCACTTCGCCAGCGGCGATTTGGCTGATCAGTTCATCGGGGAGTTCGCGGATGGGGCGGCGCGCGGAAGCCGGGGTTTGTTGGGAAGTCACCGTCAGATTTTAGGGGGTCTGCTTGCGGGGTTGGGCCGGGGATAATTGGGTGATGGACATTCTTTTGCAGCTCGTTGATTTCATCCTCCATGTGGACCGACACTTGGAATCCTTTGTGGCGCAATACGGGGCCTGGGTGTATGCCTTGTTGTTCTTGATCATCTTCGTTGAAACCGGCGTGGTGGTCATGCCGTTTTTACCGGGCGACTCGCTGTTGTTCATCGTGGGGGCCATGTGCGGCGCGGGTTTGATGAGCTTGCCGCTTGCCATGGGTTTGCTGTTGGCGGCGGCCATTTTGGGCGACCAAACCAACTACACAATCCAATCGGCCGTTACGTTGGGCTCCGGGTGTTCCAGTGGGAAGAGTCGCGGTTTTTCAGCCGCAGGGGCTTTGACCAAGCCCACGCTTTTTACGAAAAATACGGTGGCATCACCATCGTCTTGGCGCGCTTCATGCCTTTTGTGCGCACCTTCGTGCCTTTCGTGGCGGGTGTGGCCGAGATGACCCGCAGCAAATTCACTTTCTTCAACGTGATCGGCGCGGTCATTTGGGTGGTGGGCCTGTTGTCGGTGGGTTACCTGTTTGGCAACCTGCCGATTGTGCAAGAGCACCTGAGCAAGATCATCTGGGCCTTGATCATCGTGCCAGGCCTGATCGCCATGTTTGGCGCATGGAAGGCGCGCCACGCCCGTGTCTGAGCCATGGCGCGGTGATGCGCCATGAGCGCATGAAACGTCGCTTCGCGAAAGCCCAAATGTCTGACCTGAAGGCCGCGACCTACGGGGAAAGGTCAGATCCTCAAGGCCAAGACCTCCGGGGTGTTGGTATTTGTAGGTCGGCGCCTTCAGGTCCGACGCGGCGCGTGGTGAACCACCGCCGGTTGCCCTGTTTCACACCGCTGCATGCCCATCAAGCTTCGCCAAAATTCAGCGGCAAGCCCACATAGTTTTCGGCCATGGTACGCGAACCCGCTTCGCTGTGGATCAGGTAGTCCAGCTCCGCGTCCTGGAACTTTTGGCCAATGTCGCCGTTTTCGGGGAAGTGGTGCATCAGGCTGGTGAACCACCAGGAAAAGCGCTCGGCACGCCAAACGCGGCGCAAGCAGCGCTCTGAATACGCGTCGATGCCCGCGTCGGTTTTGTCGGCATAGAACTCGATGAAAGCGGTGGACAAATACTTCACGTCGGTGGCGGCCAGGTTCAAGCCCTTGGCACCGGTGGGCGGCACGATGTGCGCGGCGTCGCCCGCGAGGAACATGCGGCCAAAGCGCATGGGCTCGGTCACAAAACTGCGCAGAGGGGCGATGCTTTTTTCGATGCTGGGGCCAGTCACCAGGTGTTCGCGGGCTTCAGGATCGAGGCGATGGCGCAGCTCGGCCCAAAAAGCCTCGTCCGACCATTGCTCGACCTTGTCGGTGGTGGGCACTTGCAGGTAGTAGCGGCTGCGCGTGGCGCTGCGCTGTGAGCACAGGGCAAAGCCGCGTGTGCTGTTGGCGTAAATCAGTTCGTGGTGCACCGGGGGCGTGTCAGACAACACGCCCAGCCAGCCAAACGGGTAAACCTTTTCGTATTCCTTGATCGCGCTTTTGGGCGCACTGGCGCGGCACACGCCGTGAAAACCGTCACAGCCGGCAATGAAGTCGCATTCGATGGTGTGCAGCTGGCCGTTTTTTTCGTAGGTGACGCGGGGTTTTTGGCTGTCAAAGTCGTGCAACTGCACGTTGCCTGCTTCGTAGACCGTGGGCAAACTTTGTGCCTGGCGGGTGTCCATCAGGTCGCTGGTGACTTCGGTCTGGCCGTAGACGATGACTTTTTTGCCGCTCGTGAGGTGGTCCATGTCGATGCGGTGGCGTGCGCCTTTGAACAACAGGTCAAAGCCCGTGTGCACCAAGCCTTCTTTGTGCATGCGCTGGCCCACGCCCGCTTCATCGAGCAGGTCCATGGTCACTTGCTCCAAAACGCCTGCACGGATGCGCGAGAGCACGTAATCCGGAGTTTGGCGCTCGACGATGACGGCGTCGATGCCCGCCTTGAACAGCAGCTGGCCCAGCAACAAGCCGGAAGGGCCTGCGCCAATGATGGCCACTTGGGTGCGGGTGGTGCTCATAGGTGTTTCCTCATATCTTTCAATGCAATGCATGAAAGCATAAGAGGCTCGCCAGTTTTGACGAGTTGTAGGTTGTGAATTTTGTGCGATTGAAAAGTGATTTGTGCGATCATCGCGCAATATGACCCAAGTCAAAATGACTTTGTAGGTCGGGCCTTCAGGTCCGACATGTTTTTTTGGAGCTGCCCCATGACCCTCGCGAAAGCCGACTACATCGAAGGCCTGGCCAAGGGCCTGGCCGTGCTGGAGGCTTTTGACACCGAGCGCCAGCGCTTGAATGCGACACTGGCCGCGCAGCGCACTGGCATCACGCGGGCGGCGGCCCGGCGGCACTTGCTCACGCTGGCCGAGCTGGGCTATCTGGAAACCGATGGTGCGTATTACTGGTTGTCGGCGCGGGTGCTGCGTTTGGCGGGCAGCTACATGGCCACCTCGCGCCTGCCGCGCACCTTGCAACCCACGCTCAACCGCTTGGCCGCGCAAACACAGGCGGCGTTCAGTGCGGTGGTGCTCGACGGCAGCGAGTGCGTGATCGTGGCGCGCAGCGCGGGCGCGGCCGAGCCGGTGCGGCACTTGGCCTATGGTCTGCATTTGGGGGCGCGGTTGCCCGCGCACGCCACGTCTACCGGGCGTGTGCTGCTGGCCAATTGGCCCAAGGTCGAATTTGCTGCCTGGCTCAAGGGGCGCGAGCTGGCGCGCATCACGCCGCAGACCGAGGTGGGGCTCGTCCGCTTCAAGGCACTGATTGATCGGGTGCGGCAAGATGATTTTTGTTTGGCCCGCGATGGCCATGAACAAGGCATTCATGCGCTGGCCGTGCCGCTGCGCAACATGCAGGGCCAGACCCTGGCCGCGCTCAATGTGGTGGGCACGGCCGATCAATTGAGTGATGCGGCCGTGCAGCACAAGTGGTTGCCATTGCTGCTGGATGCCGCTAGGGAGTTGCGCCCTTTGTTGTGACGTCGGTTGGACGCAGAAGACAAGTCGGACCTGAAGGCCACGACCTACGGGGAGCGGGGTGTTAGTAGGTCGGCGCCTTCAGGTCCGACCAGAGCGGTGGTGCGCCACAACCGCGTGAATTGCCGCTTTGCTAATGCCTAAAAGTCGCTTCGCGAAGAGATGGACGTCGGACCTGAAGGCCACGACCTACGGGGAGGTTGTTGGTCGGACCTGAGGGCCGCGACCTACGGATGTTGTTGGCGAGCTGCGGTGTACGCGTCAAAGGCTTGTGCGCTGGTTTTGCTGGGCGTGTAGCCAAAGCGTGATTTGAGCGCGGTGTTCAGCAGCACCGGCCGGTAGCGCAAGAAGTCGAGTTGTTCGGGGCCGTAGCGGCTGATGCCCAGTCGGCTGCCTAGCCATAAGGCGGTTTTTAACAGCCACGCGGGCAGCACGCGTGGGTGCTTCTTCAGCCGCTTCGCGATGTCAAAAATCGTTAAGGCCCCGTCGCCTGCCAAGTTGAAGCAGCCGCTGGGGGCCTGGCCGCTCAGGGCGTGCACGATGGCCCCGGTCACGTCGTCGTCCCAGATAAAAACAAAGGGACTGTCGCTGCCTTGCACGGCCAGCAGGCGGGGTTTCTCAAACAGCGCGGTGATCTGGTTGTTGACCCGCTCGCCCAAAATGGTGCCGATGCGCAGCACCGTTTGCAGCAGTTGCGGATGGGTTTGGCGGTATTGCGCCAGCATCTCTTCGACCAAGCGTTTGTGGTGCGAATAGGCAAAGCTGTCGTTGCCGCGCAGGGGCATGTCTTCAGTCAGCCACGCGGGGTTGTCGGCGTGGTAGCCATAGGCCGCGCCGCTGGACGAGACCACGATGTGTTGCACGCCGTGCGCCACGCAGGCTTGCAACACGTTGCGCGTGCCTTCCACGTCAACCGAGTATTCGAAGGCGCGGTTGGCGTCTTTGCCGGGCGTGACGATGGCCGCCAAGTGCACCAGGGTGTCGATGCGGTGCGCTGCCACAGTGCTGCCTAAGGCCGGGTCGCGCACGTCTTGCGTGAGGTAGGTGATGCTGGGCAGGCGCTGCACAGTGGGCACTTCGCGCACATCCACCGCGATCACCGCTTCGCAGTCACTTTGCAGGGCCAGTTGGCTGATCAGCCCTTGGCCTAAAAAGCCCGATGCACCCGTGACCAAAACCCGCCGCGCACGCTGAGTGCATGGCCCGATCATTCGGCCGCACCAGACCGCTGTGCGGCAGCGCCGTCCAGTGGTCGGCGTGCCCACCAGCCTGCCAGCACCAGCCCGGCAATGATGTCCCAAAAGCCCCAGACGCCGGCCACCACGGCCATGCCGCCCAGCCCGTCGAAGAAGCTGAAGATCAACACCAGGCCCAGGCCTGCGTTGCGGATGCCAACCTCGATGGACAAGGCGCGGCTGTCGTAGTCGGACAATCGGGCCACTTTGGCCGCAGCCCAGCCCGTGCCAAAGGCCAGCGCGTCTTGCAAGATGACGGCCACCAGCACCAGGCCCACATAGTCCATAAAGTAGCGCCAGTTGCCCGCAATGGCGGCCACGATGAAGCCGATCAAGGCCATGAAGCTGATGATGCGCAGCGGCTTCTTGAAGCGCTCGGTCCAGACCGGCACATAGCGGATGCACAGCAGGCCCAGCACAAAGGGCAGGCCGATGATGAGCAGGATGTGTACAAGCATTTGCACCGGGTCCAGCGCGATGCTGGTCAACAACTTGGAGCCCGTGGGGTGCATGCCGCCCCAAAACGCGAAGTTCAGCGGCATGGCCACCACCGCGATGGCATTGGACACGGCGGTCATCGACACACTCAAAGCCACATTGCCCTTGGCCCGGTGCGTGAGGATGTTGCTGACATTGCCCGGCGGGCAGCAGGCCACCAGGATCATGCCCAAAGCGATGCTGTGCGAAGGCTGCAGCACCAAGGTCAGCCCATAGGTGATGGCGGGCAAAAGCAGAAACTGCGCCCCAATGCCCACGGCAAAGGCCATGGG
>NZ_CALBEX010000412.1 GCF_937889215.1 uncultured Limnohabitans sp. | reverse complement strand
TCACCGATGGCCAGCTGCCCCCTAAAACCCCCTGAATTGTTGCCATGAGTCAAGACCTGAACCTGTCCGCCAACAGCCACGCGCTGGACGAAGAAACCGCCCGCGCCGAGGTTTATGGCCTACTGTCGCAGCTGTTCTATGCTGCACCCACGGCCGACTTGCTGGGCCAATTGCAGGTCGCCGTGACCGAGGCCCCCGATGCTGGGGGATTTCTGGAGGAACCTTGGCGTGAGTTGGTGGCTTGCGCACGCCAACTGAGTCAGCCGCAGATTGCCCACGAATACAACCGTTTGTTTGGCGGTGTCGGCAAACCCGAGGTGTATTTGTTTGGCTCGCACTATTTGAGTGGTTTCCTGAATGAAAAACCCCTGGTCCGGCTGCGGGACGATTTGGCCGCTCTGGGTTTGGCTCGCAGTCAAGACATGTCCGAAACCGAAGACCATGCGGCTTATGTGTTCGAGGTGATGCGCTACTTGATTGCGGGTGACGATGTGGCGGTGTCCAACCTGACGCATCAAATGGCTTTCTTCAGTCAACATGTGCAGCCTTGGGTGTCGCACATGTGTCAGGCGATCCAAACGCACCCGCAAGCTGTTTTTTATGCCCGCCTGGCTGAATTCACGGCCGGGTTCCTCAGCGTTGAGATGCAAGGTTTTGATTTGGTGTCTTGATTGAAAAAATTTGTGATTCGACTTGAAAAAAATGACAGCTCGGATCCGGGTTTCCACTTACGACCTGACGTGTTGCTGCATACATAATCTAATATCAAGTGGTAATTTTTGCGCGCTTGAATGTTCAACAGGAGACAACCCATGACCCAAAACCGACAAGACATTTCTTCGACAGTGACCGATGCCCCCGAAGCCAGCCGTCGCCGTTTCTTTGGCAAAGCCGCCACTGCAGCCGTGGCTGTACCTCTGGCTGGAGTGCCCATGATCGCCGTGGCCCAGGCCCCCATCGTGTTCAAGATGCAAGGCTCCTGGGGTGCCAACGACATCTTCAGCGAAATGGCTCAGCTGTACGTCAGCCGCGTCAATGAGATGTCCGGTGGCCGCCTGAAAATCGAGTACCTGCCAGCTGGTGCCGTGGTCAAGCCTTTCGAAATCATCGATGCCGTGAGCAAAGGCGTGCTCGACGGTGGTCACCACGTGTCCGGCTACTGGTACGGCAAGTCCAAAGTGGCTTCTTTGTTTGGCACTGGCCCCGTGAGTGGCGCCACCCCCGAAATCGGTCTGAGCTGGATTCAAGCCGGTGGTGGTCAGCAGCTGTGGGACAAACTGGTCGCCAAGATGAACCTGAACGTCGTCGGCTTCTTCTCCTTCCCCATGCCTTCGCAGCCACTGGGTTGGTTCAAAAAATCTCCACCCAAGAAGGCAACTGACTTGAAGGGTTTCAAGTACCGTACCATCGGCTTGGCAGCTGACATGTTGCAGGAAATGGGCATGGCCGTGGCGCAGTTGCCTGGCGGCGAAATCGTTCCTGCCATGCAGCGCGGTGTGATCGATGCTTTTGAATACAACAACCCCACATCGGACATGCGTTTTGGCGCACAAGACGTGGCCAAGTTCTACTCCATGGGTTCCTACCACCAAGCCCAGGAATTCTTTGAAATCATCTTCAACAAGGACAAGTACAACGCCTTGCCCGCCGACCTGAAGGCGGTCCTGAAGTACGCCGCCGAAGCCGCATCGACTGCATCGACTGCCTTGGCCCACCAGAACTACTCCAAAGACTTGCAAGAGTTGATCGTCAAGCACAAGGTTCAGGTCTCGCGCACCACTGCAGATGTCTACAAAGGCCAGTTGGCTGCCTGGGACATTGTCACGGCCAAGTTGGAAAAAGAAGTTGACATGTTCAAGGAAGTGAACGATTCGTTCAAAGCCTGGTCGCGTCGCGTCGGTTTCTACCACTTCACCAACGAAGCCAACTACAAAATGGCTTACGAACACGTGCAGAAAACCAAGCTGCCAGTCTGATCTTGGCGTAAGCTTCAAAGACTGCCGAGATTCGTTTCGGCAGTCTTTCTTTTGTCTGAAATAGGTAAATCACATGGAAATTTGGATTCGCAGGATTGACGTTCTGAGCAAGTCGATCGGGCATGCATTTTCGTGGTGCGTCTTGATATTGACCGCATCCACCTGTTTTGAAGTGTTCATGCGCTATGTGCTGAACAGCCCTACCGTATGGGCGTTTGACATGAGTTACATGTTGTACGGCGCCTTGTTCATGATGTCAGGTGCCTATGCTGTTTCGCGCAACTCGCATGTACGTGGCGACTTCATTTACCGAAAGTGGCCCAACCGCACGCAGGCCAAAGTCGATCTGACGCTGTATGTGCTGTTTTATTTCCCCGCTATTTTTGCCATGGTGTTCACGGGTGGTCAATACGCTTATGAAAGCGCCCGCATCCTGGAGTCGAGTGTCAACAGCCCGGCAGGTGTCCCTGTTTGGCCCTTGAAGTCGGTGATTTTTGTGGCGGGTGTGACTTTGCTGATCGCCGGTGCTGCCGAGGTCATGCGTTGCCTGGTGTGCATTCGCACGGGCGAATGGTTGTCGCGCAGTGGCGACGTTGAAGAATTGGAACAAGTGCTGATTCAACAGCACGCAGAGAAAGCCGCACCATGAGTGATCCTATCGTTGCCCTCGTCATGTTGGGGCTGTTCATTGTTTTCATCTTTTTGGGCTTTCCCATCGCCTTCACCTTGATGGCCATGGGCATCGGTTTTGGTTTTTACGCCTACTTCTCCCCAGATCAATTGATGTGGGACAACCGCATCCTTTACCTGTTCACGCAAAACACTTTCAGTGTGATGAACAACGATGTGCTCATATCGATACCCTTGTTCTTGTTCATGGGTTACATCATCGAGCGAGCCAACATCCTCGATAAATTGTTTCTGAGTTTGCAGGTCGGTTTGCGATTTTTGCCTGGCTCAATGGCGGTGGCGGCGCTTGTCACTTGCGCCTTGTTTGCCACGGCCACCGGCATTGTGGGCGCGGTGGTGACCCTGATGGGCCTGATCGCCTTGCCCCCCATGCTCAAAGCCGGTTACGACCAGAAATTGGCTTCGGGCGTGATCACTGCCGGCGGCACCTTGGGCATTCTTATTCCGCCATCCATTTTGCTTATCGTTTACGCGGCCACAGCCAGCGTGTCGGTGGTCAAGCTGTATGCAGCGGCCATCATCCCCGGCTTCACATTGGCTCTGTTCTATTTGATTTACATCATCGTCCGCGCCACTTTGAACCCCTCTTTGTGCCCCAAGCCCAAAGATGTGGAGCACTACACCGTGTGGGCAAGCATCGTGTTGGTGTTCAAGGCCTTTGTGCCTTTGGCCGCGCTGATCATGGCGGTGTTGGGCTCCATTTTGTTTGGCCTGGCCACCCCCAGTGAAGCGGCTGCCATGGGCGCTTTGGGCGGCATCATTTTGGCCGTGGTCTACCGCGCCTTCACTTGGCAGCGTCTGCGCGAGTCGGTCTACCTCACGGCCCGTACTTCGGCCATGGTGTGTTTCCTTTTCGTGGGTGCAGCCACATTCGCTTCGGTCTTCTCTTACCTGGGTGGTGAGCATGTGGTCAAAGACTTCATGCTGGCTTTGAATCTGTCACCTGTTCAGTTCTTGTTGCTGTCGCAGTTGCTGATCTTCATCCTTGGTTGGCCTCTGGAGTGGAGCGAGATCATCATCATCTTCGTGCCCATCTTCTTGCCTTTGCTGCCTTTGTATGGCATTGACCCGATCCTGTTCGGTATTTTGATCGCCATCAATTTGCAGACGTCGTTTCTGACGCCGCCGATGGCGATGTCGGCCTATTACTTGAAAGGGGTTGCACCCAAAGATCTGCATCTGGTCACCATCTTCAAAGGTTGCTTGCCTTTTGTCGGGATGGTCTTGTTCACGCTGGCCATGACCTACGTGTACCCGGCCATGGTGACCTACTTGCCAGACCATTTCTTCAACCAAGCCGTTGAGATGGAACGCGACCCCAACGATGAGTCGGTGGTCAACCCCGATTTCTTCAAGGCGCAGTGATGGCCGAGACGACGAAAAATGTGTCTGACCTGACCGCATTGGAAGTGCGAGCGCACTTGCTCAGCGGCCAGGAAACGGTGCAAGAGTTCACCGCCAAACTCGGGCGTTTTGTCGATGCAGCTGACCAAGCGATCCACGCTTTTGCGCACCGCGATGACCGGGTGGTGGACTTGCAGTCAGCCAATCTGCAGCGTGACCGTGCGGCAGGTCATTTGCCTGGCGAGCTCTATGGCGTGCCGGTGGGTGTCAAGGACATCATCGACACCATGGACTTTCCAACCGAGTATGGCAGCGCCATCCATGCTGGACGCTATTCGGTGGGGGACGCGACCGTGGTGTCCCGCTTGCGGG
>NZ_CALBEX010000411.1 GCF_937889215.1 uncultured Limnohabitans sp. | reverse complement strand
AGGTGTGGCCAGTGCCACCACGCGCAGCGTGGTGGTCTCTTCTTTGTCGGTTTTGGGTCTGGATTTCATCCTGACCGCGCTGATGTTCAGCATTTGAGAGAGAAATACCATGCAACGTTCCAAAAATGATGTCTGGGTCGGTTTGTTTGTTTTGCTCGGCGCTGTGGCTGTGCTGTTCTTGGCGCTCAAGGCGGCCAATTTGCTGACCTGGAGCTTCACCAACGACTACGAGGTCACGGCCAAGTTCGACAACATTGGCGGCCTCAAGCCAGGGGCCGCCGTCAAAAGCGCCGGTGTGGTGGTCGGGCGCGTCAAAAAAATTGAGTTTGATGGCGAGTCTTTTCAAGCCAAAGTGACCTTGGGACTGCAGCCTGAGCATGCATTTCCGCAAGACAGCTCCTTGAAGATTCTCACCAGTGGCTTGCTGGGTGAGTAATACCTGGACGTTTCCCCGGGTGCGGACGAGAAGAATTTGGCCGCAGGTGACCGGATTGGCTCCACCCAATCGGCGGTGATCTTGGAAAACTTGATCAGTCAATTTTTATTCAGCCAAGCTGAAAAACCTGCCGCTGGAGGGCAATGACCATGGTGAATTGGATAAAACGGAGCGCCCCGTTGGCGCTGATCTGCGGTGTGCTGTTGTTGCAAGGCTGTGCCGCTGTGCAGACTGCCGATGCGCGTGACCCTTGGGAGTCTATGAACCGCAGCATTTACAAATTCAATGACGTGGTCGACACCGCGGCCATCAAGCCTGCAGCCCAGATTTATGAGACCGTGACGCCGCGTTTTGTGCGGACAGGCATTCATAACTTTTTGGGCAACATTGGCGATGTGTGGTCCATGGCCAACAGTGCCCTGCAACTCAAGGGACAGGCCACGGTTGAAACCTTCATGCGCATCAATGTGAACACCTTTTTGGGTTTGGGTGGTTTGCTCGACGTGGCCACTGAAATGCGGCTCGAAAAACGCAAAGAAGACTTCGGCCAGACCTTGGGTTATTGGGGTGTCAAGCCGGGGCCGTATCTGATGCTGCCTTTGCTCGGGCCTTCCACTTTGCGCGACACGGCAGCTTTGCCGCTGGACATGCAGGGTGACGCTACGCAGCAGTTTTCAGACCAGGCTACCCGCAACGTCTTGACGGTGACCCGCGTGCTGGATGTGCGCACCGGTTTGCTGCAAACGGTGGACGTGGTCAAGGCCGCTTCACTGGACCCTTATTCCTTTGTGCGCGATGCTTACCTGCAAAAGCGACGAAACGACATCTACGATGGCAACCCCCCGTCCACCTTCGACTACGGCGATGAGTCGAAGTAGCCGTTACAGTTTTTCACAAGAACCTCGGCCACTGGCCTTATATTGAACGCATGCACATCCAAGTTTCTAACGCCATGTTCGACCGTCGCCAATTTCTGACCAACACAGTTGCCACTTTGTGCGCAGCGGTCGTGCTTTCGGCACCTGGCTTGGCCATGGCCGCTGACGAAGCGCCAGAGGTCTTCATTCAGCGCATCGCGAACGAAAGCCTGAACACCATCAAGGCCGACAAATCTTTGCGCAGTGGCGACATCAGCAAGATCATGCAACTGGTGGACACCCAGGTCATGCCGCACGTCAACTTCCGTCGCATGACCGCGCTGGCCACTGGCCCCGCTTGGCGCAAAGCGACAGCCGAGCAGCAAAAACGTCTGCAAGAAGAGTTCAAAGTCTTGCTGGTCCGCACTTACTCTGGCGCATTGAACCAAATCACCGATCAGGTGGTGGTGGTCAAGCCCTTGCGTCCTGGGCAACAAGACAAAAACCTGGTGGTCAACACCGAAGTGCGAGGCAAGGGCGATCCGATTCAGCTCGATTACCGTTTGGAGAGAACGCCGGGCGAGGGTGCAGGCTGGATGATTTTTGATCTGAATGTGCTCGGGGTGTGGTTGATTGAAAACTACCGCAACCAGTTCACCAAAGAGATCAATGCCGGTGGCCTTGACGCGTTGATTGCCAGTTTGGCGGCACGCAACAAGTCCAACGCCAAGGCCTCTTGAGCGGTCCAGACACCATGAGCCCCCTGAAGTTGCCTGACACCTTGCTGCACGATCAGGCCAATACATGCTTGGCCCAGTGGATGTCACAGTTGCCGGCCGAACCGCCTGCAGTGGTGGTCATGGACGCTTCCGAGCTGTCTGAGTTTGATTCCTCGGCACTGGCCGTTTTGCTCGGTTTGCGCCGGGTTTTGGCTGAAAAAGGCAGTGCCTTGACCATCCAGGGCATGACGCCTGGGTTGGCCGAGTTAGCCAGTTTGTACGGTGTGCTTGACCTGCTTGCACAGGTCTGAAACTGCGCCTTTCAGGTCTTTTTGTGCCGATCACCCTGCTTCGCCTCGGGGTCTGCATGCCTGCACTTAAAATAGTCCCCTCCCATGCCTGCACTCTCATTCCAAGCCGTCTCTAAGATTTACCCTGCCAAACTGGCAGGCACAGCCGCGTTCAAGGCGCTTGACCAAGTCAGTTTTGATGTGCAGGAGGGTGAATTTTTTGGCTTGCTCGGCCCCAACGGTGCTGGGAAAACCACCCTGATCAGCACTCTGGCAGGCTTGAGCCGCCCCAGTACTGGTCGTGTGTTGGTGCATGGCCACGACGTGCAAAGCGACTACGCTGCCGCCAGGCGTCTCTTGGGGGTGGTGCCGCAAGAGCTGGTGTTTGACCCGTTTTTCACGGTGCGAGAGGCTTTGCGCATCCAGTCGGGTTATTTTGGCGTCAAGAAAAACGACGCCTGGATCGACGAGCTGCTGAGCAGCTTGGGGCTGGCCGACAAGGCGGGTGCCAATATGCGCCAACTCTCGGGCGGCATGAAGCGGCGTGTGCTGGTGGCTCAAGCCTTGGTGCACAAGCCTCGCGTGATCGTGCTCGACGAGCCCACCGCCGGG
>NZ_CALBEX010000410.1 GCF_937889215.1 uncultured Limnohabitans sp. | reverse complement strand
GAGGTCAGAGGGCCATCGGGGACCTTGATGCTCAAAAACTCCAAATGCTCTTCGTAGTTGGCACTGGCGATGGAATACGCCCGCAACAACGGCTTGCCGTTGTCGCCGCGCAGGCCGATCATGGTGAAGTGCCCGTTTGAAAAGCGCAAGGCCTGGTCACGGGTGGTGGTGAAGCTGAACAGGCGGTCCGTCCAGTGGTGAACGCTCAAAACGCGTTCTTCAAGAAATGCACTCATTTGATGTGTCTGGGTTTTGGTCGGGCGAGAGACCCAATGCCAATGGAGGGTGCTGAAAGCTTGCTACAGTTACGGCCTGCAAGACCACAGAAAAGACGGTGCGGTTGCACCAACAACCCGTATTCTCGTGTGAACCGCTTCCAACTGGAAATACGGAAATTCTATATCCGTATAACCAGCGCTTCTTAAGATACATCAAGGCTGACAATCACCATGGCACGCAACGTTCAATGCATCAAACTCGGCAAAGAAGCAGAGGGTCTGGATTTTCCGCCCTACCCCGGTGAGCTGGGCAAGCGCATCTGGGAAGGCGTGAGCAAGCAAGCTTGGGCTGACTGGCTCAAGCACCAGACCATGCTGGTCAATGAAAACCGCCTGAACCTGGCCGATTTGCGTGCCCGCCAGTACCTGGCGCGCCAAATGGAAAACCACTTCTTTGGCGATGGCGCAGACGCTGCTCAGGGCTACGTGCCCCCGCCCGCCAGCTGATGCCCAGCGGCGCTTGACTCCCCATTTTTGAAACCTTGAGCCCCGCTGCCGAGCCGCGCCAAGCCCTGGTCATCGGTGCTGGCTTGTCGGGCTCGGCCGTGGCCTACAGCTTGGCTGTGCGCGGCTGGTCAGTCACGGTGCTCGACCGAGCAGCAGGCGTGGGTGCTGGCGCGTCGGGCTTGCCTGCAGGGCTGGCCGCGCCCCATGTCTCGCCCGACGACAACGTGCTCTCGCGCATCACGCGTGCGGGCGTTCGGGCCACGCTGCAGCGGGCTCAGGCGCTGCTGCACAGCGGCACCGATTGGGCCCTGACCGGCGTTCTGGAACACAACCTGGCGGGCAAACGCAGGCTGCCCAGCGACAACTTGGCCTCAGACAGCGGGCATGACGCTCCCTTGGACAGCCCTCTGGGCATGACGCAACAAGCCAGCGCCGCGCAAATTGCTGCGGCCGGGCTCCCCCCCGGCACGCCCGCGCTCTGGCATGGGCATGCGGGCTGGGTCAGGCCCCGGCAGTTGACGCTGGCGCAGCTGCAAACACCAGGGGTGCAGGTGCGGTGGTCGCAAGCCGTGCACGCCATTGAGCGGCGCGACCAAGCTTGGACTGCGCTGAACGCGCAGGGGCACACCGTGGCCCAAGCGCCTTGGCTGGTGGTCGCCAGCGCTTTTGACAGCCTGGCTTTGCTGCGGTCTCTGCCCGGCTTCGCAGTGCCCTTGAATCCTCTGCGCGGGCAAGTCAGCTTTGGCCACATGGCCGACTTGACGAACGCCCAGCACCAGCGGCTGCCGCCTTTTCCGGTCAACGGCCACGGCAGCTTCATCAGCGGCGTGCCCACACCAGAAGGGCCACCGGGCTGGTTCATCGGGGCCACTTTTGAGCGCGACTGCACGCAGGCCCCCGTACGGTTGGAGGACCACCTTGCCAACCAGCTGCGCTTGGCCTCGCTCTTGCCGGCCTTGGGCGAAGCCATGGCCGGGCAATTCGGGCCAGACCGGGTGCACGGTTGGGCCGGTTTGCGCTGCACCTTGCCCAACCGCTTGCCGGCGGTCGGCCCCATCGACCGCCTGCGCTTGCCGGGCCTGTGTCTGAGCGCAGGCATGGGCGCACGCGGCATCAGCCTGGCCGTGCTGTGCGGCGAACTCACCGCGGCATGGATGAACCAAGAAGAGCCGCCCTTGCCCGCAGCTTTGGCCAAGCACCTGGCGGCCGAGCGATACGCTCGCACATAGCTTGTCGAGAACTTTCAAATCCGGCTAGGGTGCAGCTCTGCATTCTGTTTGCGCTGGGCCGTATCCACTCGTGCGGCGGCTACACCGACCACGGCCCCACGGCCCAGCCCGTTAGCCATGTTCTGGCACACCCCATAGGCGGGCATGACACCCATTTATTGAGATCCTGGTGTTTAATTTGGTTTAATTTTTGAATATTTAAGAAACCATGCAACCTCGGCTTGACCCTGACGTAAGCACTCTCACCGCCAGCAAACTCCCCCCAGAACAAGCCACTGCCTTGGCACAATTGGCCGATGCCGTTTTGCACGGTGGCGTCCATTTGATGATTTCCGCGCAGAACGCGTCTTTGGCTCAGCACGCTGGTGCGGCTTTGGATGCCTGGTGGCGAGCCTTGGCGCCGCATGTGGAGGTGACCCATTTTTCAAGCCAAGCGCCTTTGGCCTGGATCGGCCACATCAACCACATGGTGTCACGGCAAGGGTTGGCGAAGGCCATGCAAACCCCCATCACCCAGAACAGCCCCCAAGAGGTGGCGGTCATCCACGAAGCCGATCAGTTGCAGACTGCAGACTTAGATCTGCTCCAAAATTTGGTCGCGCAAATGCCAGGCCTGCCCGTTCGCTGGGTCCTGCTGTGTCATGCGCCGCACGCAGACCTCAGCCAAACAAAGCGTCAATATGCCCCTGAAAACACCCCCCCTGTGCCGTGGGTCAACTGGCACATAAACGAACCTACGCCCCAAGCCCCGCCCCCTACAGAGGCCAAGCTGGGCAAGGGCCCAGTGCGTGAGGGCCTCGCGCATTCAATCGGTGCCCTGACCGTCCGGCAGAACTCGCATGGCTTGGTGATGGGGTTGAGCGCCGTGCTGCTTGTGGCTTTCTTGTGGACGGCGATGCACCTGGAACGCCCTACCCAGCAAACCAATGTGCCGCCCCATCTGCCCGAAAGTCGAAGCAAGGCCGATGCCCCCCACGCCGACGAGACGGCTCCGGCCACAGCCGCGCTGACCCCAGTCAAAGTGGGCAGCCTTGACGCATCAGTCCCTGAAGAGATCGCGTTCCAACAAGTCCAGTTAACCATCCCGATGTCGCCTTGCGAGGAGCCCAATGGCTGGCCAAGGTCTCACCCGAGCACTTCGTGCTGGAGCACGGCCGATTTCAAAACGCCCCTCAAGCGCAAAGCCTGATTCGCGCCCGCGCCGAGTTGAGAAATGCACGGGTGATCATGCTCAGGCCCAGCGAGGCCAAGGAAAACCGCTTTGCCATCATCACGGGCCCGTTCCAGTCCGAGGGCCGGGCTCAAAATTACAAAGTTCGGGAAAACTTACCAGCCCAAGTACGCGTGCTCAGCGTCTCCCGTGTTTTGCAGAACACCGAGCCCGCCCGCAACACCCCTTGAGCGGTTTCACTTCATGGCATCGGCAGGACGGCGGGCCTTGACGTAGGCATCGGTGGGCAAATAGTTTTTGCCATCGGCATAGCGCCACTGCACCAAAGTGCCTTTGCCGCCCCGTTGGTCAAGTTTGCCCACATACGCCCCCATGGTCGACTGCTGGTCAATGGCGCGGTACTCGGCCGGGCCAAAGGGGGTGTTGAACTTCAGGCCCCGCATGGCGATGACCAATTTCTCGTTGTCGGTGGACTTGGCCTTTTTGATGCCGGCAAAGATCGATTGCATGGTGGCGTAGCCCACCACAGAGCCCAGCTTGGGGTTTTCGTTGAACTTCTTGTAGTAATTGGCGGCAAAGCTGGCGTGCTCCGGCGTGTCCAGCTGGTCCCAGGGGTAACCCGTCACGATCCAACCCTTGGGCGTTTCGTCCTTGAGCACGTCCAGGTATTCGGGCTCACCCGACAGCATGGACACCACAGGCGTTTTGGGGAACACATTGCGCTGGTTGCCTTCGCGCACCAGCTTGGCCAAGTCGGCCCCAAACGTGACGTTGAAGATCGCATCCGGCTTGGCCGCCATGGTGGCCGTGAGCGTGCTGCCCGCGTCGATCTTGCCCTGGGCCGGCCACTGCTCGCTCACGAACTCAATATCCGGGCGCTTGGCCTTGAGCAGTGACTTGAAGTTGGCCACTGCGCTTTGGCCGTATTCGTAGTTGGGCGCGATCGTGGCCCAACGCTTGGCAGGCATCTTGGCCGCCTCTTCCACCAGCATGGCCGCCTGCATGTAGGTGCTGGCGCGCAGGCGGAAGGTGTAGCGGTTGCCTTTTTCCCAAACAATGGCGTCGGTCAAGGGTTCGCTGGCGATGAACAAGCGCTTGTTTTTGGCCGCGTAATCCGCCAGCGCCAAACCCACGTTGGACAAAAAGCCTCCCGCCAGAATGTCCACCTTTTCTTTGGACGTCAGCTCAATGGCGTGGCGCAAAGCCTCATCGGGCTTGCCCGCATCGTCTCGGGCAATCACCTCCACAGGACGCCCCAGCAAACCGCCTTGTGCGTTGATCTCTTCTACCGCCAGCTGCCAGCCTTGTTTGTAGGGCTGGGTGAACTGCGGGATGGCCGAATAACTGTTGATCTCACCGATTTTGATCGGGGTCTGGGCCAGCACGGAGGTCGTGGCAGCGGCTGCGGTCAACAGGCCAGTGAAGATAAGGCGGTTCATGTGTTCAATCCGTGAGTGGGTGCCAAAACGCGTCACTTTAACAGCCGACCCCGTGGGTTTCGCCGACGCCATTCAGTGGACCGCATTCGCGCGGGGATTCGCCTGAAGACGACCACACAAGCCGCAAGCTGGTTGCGACTGCCGCGCCGCCAAGGCCCGCCAAACTGGCCAAGCGCAAGGCCTTATATGACCATGGCATATCGACCCAACTTAAAAATCGTTGGTGCTTGCACCCAGCCCACTTACAGTCGCCTGCATGGTTGATTTGGCATATGTTTTTGCGGGTTTTTTTGTCGGCATTGTGGTGGGCCTGACAGGGGTGGGCGGCGGCTCCTTGATGACACCGATCCTGATTTTTTTCTTTGGCGTCAAGCCTTACATGGCCGTGGGCACCGACTTGCTGTTTGCAGCCATCACCAAGATGGGGGGCACCGTGAGCTTTGCGCGCCAGCGCATCGTGCCTTGGCGCGTGGTGGGCTGGCTGAGTGTGGGCAGCATCCCGGCCGCCCTGATGACATTGGCGACTTTGCACTGGATCGGCCCGGCCAACCCGCAGGTCCAGTCCGTGATGACCCACAGCTTGGGCGTGGCCCTGCTCTTGACGGCGGCGGCCATGCTCTACAAAACACTGCGCGGCAAACAACTGCCTCCCTCCCTCGGTGTTGCCGACCAAGAGCGCGCGACCCAACCCCGCCACTGGAGCTTGCCGGTGCTCTTCGGTGCACTGATTGGGGTGCTCGTCACCTTGACATCGGTGGGTGCAGGGGCGATTGGCGTGAGCGTCCTGCTGCTGCTCTACCCCTTGCTTCCGCTGCCGCGCATCGTGGCCGCCGACATCGCTTACGCCGTACCGCTCACCTTGGTCGCGGGCCTGGGTCACGCGTCTTTGGGCTCGGTGGACTGGCCTTTGCTGGCCAAGCTGCTGGCCGGCTCACT
>NZ_CALBEX010000409.1 GCF_937889215.1 uncultured Limnohabitans sp. | reverse complement strand
TGGCTGCCGACAAATGCGCCATAGCCGCGCACGGTGGTGACCTTGCGCATTTTGGCCATGGCCGCCAAGCCGCCTGTGAGTTTGCCGATGACTTTTTCTTTGTGGCCGCGCAGCTTGTCGATGTTGACCACTGGCTTGCCAAAGTCCACACCCAGATCGGCCATGTGGCTGACTTCGTCCATCACCGCTGCGACGTGCAGCAAGGCTTTGGAGGGGATGCAACCCACGTTCAGACACACGCCGCCCAAGGTGGCGTAGCGCTCAACGATGACGACGTTCAAGCCGAGGTCGGCGGCACGGAATGCAGCCGAGTAACCGCCGGGGCCACCGCCCAAGACGAGCACTTCGCACTCGATGTCAGCCGAGCCGCCGAAGGATGAGGCCGTGGATACAGGGGCTGATGAAACAGGCGTAGCTGCAACGGTTGCAGTAGCAGATGCCACAGGAGCGACCGCTGGAGCAGGCGCAACGGCCGGGGCCGCCGCAGCGCCCTCGCCTTCCAGCACCAACACCACAGAGCCTTGCTTGACCTTGTCGCCCAGCTTGACCTTGAGTTCCTTGACCACGCCACCGTGACTGCAAGGAATTTCCATGGAGGCTTTGTCGCTCTCCACGGTGATCAGACTTTGGTCAGATTTGACGGTGTCGCCCACCTTGACCATCAGCTCGATCACGGTGACTTCGTCGAAGTCGCCAATGTCAGGGACTTGAATATCTATGAGTGCCATGTTCTTCTCAAGAGGTTGGGGGCCGAGCAAAGCTGCGCTTTGGTCCGCCCCCAAGGATTAGAGTAATACCCGACGGAAGTCGCTTAGGATTTGACCCAGGAGCGCGTTGAAGCGAGCCGCTGCGGCGCCGTCGATGACGCGGTGGTCCCATGTCAATGACAGGGGCAGCATCAGGCGGGGCACAAACTGCTTGCCGTCCCAGACAGGTTCCATGGTGCTCTTACAAACACCGAGGATGGCCACTTCGGGCGCGTTGATGATGGGCGTGAAGTACTTGCCACCAATGCCGCCCAAGCTGGAGATGGTGAAAGTTGCGCCGGTCATTTCTGCAGGGCCGAGTTTGCCGTCGCGCGCCTTCTTGGCCAGCTCACCCATTTCTTGGCTGATTTGCAACACGCCTTTTTTGTCGCAATCACGGATGACGGGCACCATCAAGCCATTGGGCGTGTCAGCGGCAAAGCCAATGTGCCAGTAATTTTTGTAGACGATGGCATCGCCATCCAACGAACTGTTGAACTCGGGGTATTTCTTGAGCGCGGCCACACAGGCCTTGATCAAGAAGGCCAGCATCGTCACTTTGACGCCGCTCTTTTCGTTCTCTTTGTTGGTCGAGACGCGGAAGGCTTCGAGTTCGGTGATGTCGGCGTCGTCATGGTTGGTGACAGCCGGAATCATGATGGCGTTGCGGAGCAAGTTGGCACCGCTGATCTTCTTGATGCGGCCCATTTCTTTGCGCTCAATGGGGCCGAACTTGGCAAAGTCAACCTTGGGCCATGGGATCAAGCCCAGACCTGCACCGTCACCGCCCGAAGCTGCAGGGGCATTGGCCGCCTGCGCCTTGGTTTGTGCAGCACCCGACATGACGGCCTGGGTGAAGGCTTGTACGTCGGCCTCGGTGATCCGGCCTTTGAGGCCAGAGCCGTTGACTTCTGCAAGCGGCACACCCAGCTCGCGGGCGAACTTGCGCACCGAGGGTGACGCGTGGGGCAAGCCCAGCGTGGTGCCGCCGGGAGCGTGGGCTGGAGCAGCCACTGCAGCAACGGCCGCCGACACGGGTGTTGGCGTAGC
>NZ_CALBEX010000408.1 GCF_937889215.1 uncultured Limnohabitans sp. | reverse complement strand
CACGGGCGGCAGGGCTTAGGGGACGCGTTGGCCCTGAACAAAGAAGGTTTCCAGATGGCCGATGCCTTTGATGGTGATGGCGCCTCGCTCTTGCAGAACAAATTTGTTGTCGAGTCTTTCAGCCGTTGACGGTGAGATGTGAATCTTGCCGACGGCACCGGTTGATTCCATGCGACTGGCAATGTTGACGGTGTTGCCCCACAGGTCGTAGGTGAATTTGTGCATGCCGATAACGCCCGCCACGACCGGGCCGCTGTTGATGCCCACCCGAATTTGCAGCTGCGTGCCGTGCTGATGGTTGATGCTTTGGAGGGCTGACAGCATGGCAAATGCCACATTCACAACAGCCTGGGCATGGTCTTCTCGGGGCTCGGGAACACCCCCCACCAGCATGTAGCAGTCACCGATGGTTTTGATTTTTTCCACACCCGCATTGCCTACAATGTCGTCAAAAGAAGAAAATATTTCATCGAGCATGTCGACCAGTTTTGCAGCCGACATGCCTTTGGACAGTTCGGTGAAACCGACCAGGTCGGCAAACAGCACCGACACATCCTGGTGCGCGTCGGCGATGCGCTTTTCACCGCCTTTTAGCCGCTGTGAGACCGATTGGGGCAAGATGTTGAGCAGCAGGTTTTCCGTTTTGTTTTGTTCATGCGCCAGTTGTTTGTGCTGTATTTGCAGCTGTTGGCGCTGCATGGTTTCCAGATCGCGCAAGCGTTTTTTTTCAATGGAGGTGGTCAGTCGGGCTTTGAGCAGCACGGGACTGAAGGGTTTGGGCAGGTAGTCTTCTGCGCCCATTTCGATGCAGCGGACGACGTCTTCGATGTCTTGTCCGCCTGAGATCACAATCACCGGAAAGCCGCGCAGTTCGGGCTTGTTTTGCATGTCTGCCAGCACTTCCAAGCCGGTCATTTCGGGCATCTCGACGTCGAGCAGCATCAGGTCAAATGCTTCTTGACTGAGCAGTTGCAGGGCTTCGCGGCCATTGGATGCCAGTTCGATGTGCTCGACGCCCAATTGACGCAGCGATCGGGAGATGCCCATGCGCATCAATTTGCTGTCGTCGACCACCAAAAGCCGGGCGCTTTGGAGCATGTTTTGCGTTTTGGCGGTGTGTGTTTGTGCTGCCTGTGTAAGCTTGTCGAAGGCGTTTGTCGTGTCGTTCATGGGTTGATGCGGCTCATTTGGGGAGTTCGGCCAAGGCTTCCAGCAAGGCCTTGGGCATTTGATCGAGCTTGACCAACTTGTCGACCACGCCCAGATTGACGGCGGCACGGGGCATGCCGTAGACGACGCAACTGTCTTCATGTTCGGTCAAGTTGATCCCCCCCGCTTGGTGTATGGCATGCA
>NZ_CALBEX010000407.1 GCF_937889215.1 uncultured Limnohabitans sp. | reverse complement strand
CACCAGGGCGCCGGTGACGATCAGCAGGTCGTTGCCCAACATAAAGCCGGTGGCAGCCGCTGCCCAACCCGAATAGCTGTTGAGCATGGACACCACCACCGGCATGTCGGCGCCGCCAATGGCCATGACCATGTGGATGCCGAACAGCAGCGCGATGGCGCTCATCATGAACAAAGGGAACAGGCCTGCTTCGATGCTCTCAGCCTGCAAGAACATGCTGCCAAAGTACACCACGGCCAGCAAACCGGCCAGGTTAAGCCAGTGGCGTGCGGGCAGCAACAAGGGGCTGCCGCCGATGCGGCCCGAGAGTTTGCCAAACGCAGCAATGGAGCCGGAAAAGGTCACCGCGCCAATAAAGATGCCGATGTAGATCTCCATTGCGTGGATGGTGTGCGCCGCGCCCTCAAAGCCTTTGGTGGCCTCAGGGTCCACGTAGGTGGCGTAACCGACCAGCACCGCGGCCATGCCAACCATGCTGTGCATGAGGGCGACCAATTCGGGCATTTGGGTCATTTGCACCGAGCGCGCGGCATACAGGCCAATGCCCCCGCCGACGACCAAAGCGCCAATGATCCATGGGATACCCGCGGCGGTAACTTGAGGGCCGAACACGGCGGCCAACACGGCCAAGGCCATGCCGACCATGCCGTAGAGGTTGCCCCGGCGTGCCGTTTCCTGGTTGGACAAACCGCCCAGGCTGAGGATGAAGAGGATGGTTGCGCCGATGTAGGCGACCGTAGCCAAGCTTGCAGTCATGAATGTCTCTTTTCTTAATCGGTCGGGGACAGAGCCAAACATCTGTCCCCAAAGTCATTTACTTTCGGAACATCGCCAGCATGCGCTGGGTGACGGCAAAGCCGCCAAACATGTTGATGGCCGTGAGCACCAAAGCCACCGACGCCAAGATAATGATCAGCGTGTTGGGACGATCAGCGGCCGTGGCGATGGGCGATATTTGCACCAAAGCGCCGATGGCGATGATCGAGCTGATGGCGTTGGTCACGCTCATTAGCGGCGTGTGCAGCGCGGGCTTGACGTTCCACACCACCATGTAGCCCACAAAGCAGGCCAACACGAACACCGTGAAGTGTGACAAGAACGCGGCCGGAGCGTAAGCGCCGACCAAGGCAAACAGCACCGCCGTGACAGCCGCCACGATGAGCAGCTTGCCAGCGGGCATGGGGCCCGATGCCTCGCCGTGGCCGTGCCCTTTTTTGGCGGCAGGCGCAGCAGCGGGCTTAGGGGCGGGCTTGGGGGCCACCACCAAAGGCGGTGCGGGCCAAGTGATCTCGCCGTCCTTGATGACCGTCAGGCCCCGAATGGCGTCGTCTTCCATGTTGACGTTGATCACGCCGTCTTTGGTCTTGCACAGCTCTTCGGTCAGGCGGAACAAGTTGGTGCCGTACAGCGTGGAGGACTGGCGCGCCATGCGCGAAGCCAAGTCGGTGTAACCGACGATGGTCACGCCGTGCTTGACCACGGCTTTACCAGGCTCGGTCAGTTCGCAGTTGCCGCCTTGCTCGGCGGCCATGTCCACGATCACGCTGCCGGGCTTCATGCTTTGCACCATCTCGGCGGTGATCAGCTTGGGCGCGGGTTTGCCGGGGATCAGGGCGGTGGTGATGATGATGTCGCACTCTTTGGCTTGCTTGGCGTACATCTCGCGCTGCGCGGCCTGGAAGCCTTCGCTCATGACTTTGGCGTAACCGCCCCCGCCCGAGCCTTCTTCTTCGTAGTCGACCTTGACGAACTCACCGCCGAGCGAAACCACTTGGTCGGCCACTTCGGCGCGGGTGTCGTTGGCGCGCACGATGGCGCCCAAGCTGGCGGCTGCGCCAATCGCGGCCAGACCGGCCACACCGGCGCCTGCAATGAACACTTTGGCCGGGGGCACTTTGCCCGCAGCCGTGATCTGGCCGTTGAAGAAACGGCCAAAGGCGTTGGCAGACTCCACCACCGCGCGGTAGCCACTGACACCGGCCATGGAGGTCAGTGCGTCCATTTTCTGGGCGCGGCTGAGCGTACGGGGCAGCGCGTCGATCGACAGCGCGGTGACCTTTTTGGCCGCCAGCTGCTGCATCAAATCGGGGTTTTGGGCGGGCCACAAAAAGCCGATCAAGGTCTGGCCTTCGTGCATCAACGCCACTTCGTCGGGTGTGGGTGCGCGCACCTTGAAGACGATGTCGCTGCCGCTCCACAGGGCAGCGGCATCTGGGGCAATGGTGGCACCCGCTTCGACATAGGCCGCATCCGACAAGTCGGCGAGCTCTCCCGCGCCTTGTTCCACGATCACACCAAAGCCAAGCTTGACCAGCTTGGTCACTGCATCGGGGACTGTGGCCACCCGTTTTTCACCGGGAAAAATCTCTTTGGGCACACCAATGCGCTGCGGCGTGGGGGCGTTGTCGCCTGTCTGCATGTCTGTCTCCTCACTCAATCCATCAAAAAAATACGGTTAATCAAGCAGCTTACCCGAAATTGGGACTTTCAGAGCACGGTCAGGCACTGACCGTTCGTAGTCCAAGCATCCGGAAAGTTTAATATTAGCAATAACTGATATTTGACCCGGCTTTGCTTCACCTTGGCTGACAAAAGGGGATGCACCGACGCCATGGCCCTGCGCGCACCGATAATCACGGCCATGGACACACGATGGAAACCCAATGTCACCGTGGCCGCCATCATTGAAAAAGATGGTCGCTACCTGTTGATCGAAGAGCACACGCAAGAAGGTTTGCGGCTGAACAACCCCGCAGGCCACCTCGACCCAGGCGAGTCACCCGCCGAGGGCTGCGCCAGAGAAACGCTCGAAGAAACCGCCCACCCATTTACCCCCACAGCGCTCGTCGGCATTTATCTGTCGCGCTTTCAGCGCCCCGCGACCGGCGAAGACATCACCTATTTGCGGATGGCGTTTTGCGGCGACATTGGTGAATACCAACCCCAGCTGACCCTGGACCAGGGCATTGTGCGCACGCTTTGGATGACACCACAAGAGGTTCGGGCCAGCGCAGACCGCCACCGCAGTCCGCTGGTCTTGCGTTGTATCGAAGACCACCTGGCCGGGCAACGCTTTGCGCTGAACGCGATCCACACCGACCCGGCCGTGGCCGACTTGCCCCCCTTGCCCCCCTCACCCTTATGAGCGAAACACTGCCTACCGAAGCCCTCTGGCTGCTCACGGGGGCCGCAGCGTTTGCCGCTGGCGTGCTCAACGCGATCGCCGGAGGCGGGAGCTTTCTGACCTTTCCCGCGCTCGTATTTGCGGGGGTTCCACCCCTGGCGGCCAATGCCACCAGCGCCATGGCCGTCAGCCCGGGCTACCTGGGCAGCGTGCTGGGCTTTCGCTCCGAACTGCAATCCTTGCCCAAAGCCCTGCTCAGGCGTGAAATGGCCATTGCCGCTGTGGGCGGTTTGATCGGTGCAGGGCTGCTGTTGGTCACACCGGCCAAGGTGTTTTCAGGTTTGGTGCCTTGGTTGCTGCTGTTGGCGACCGCTTTGTTTGCGGCAGGCCCGTGGCTGGGCCAGCGCAACGCGGGCCAAGGCCACCCCGCCTGGCGGCTGCCCGGCTTGATGGGGGTGGCCATCTACGGCGGTTACTTCAATGGCGGCCTGGGCATTTTGCTGATGGCGCTTTACACCTTGACGGGCGAGAGCCGACTGAACACGGTCAATGCCCTGAAAAACCTCAACTCCTTCGTGCTGTCTTTGTTGTCGGTGGCGGCGTTTGCGATCGCCGGCGCCATTGTTTGGCCTCAGGCACTGTGGATGATGACGCTGGCCACCGCTGGCGGCTGGGCCGGCGCTCGCCTGGCCAAGCGTTTGCCCGTGCGCTGGGTGCGCTGGCTGGTCATCGGCACAGGCTTGGTAATGAGCGTGGTGTTTTTTGCACGGCAGTGAACGTCATTGGGGTCTCCATGGGCTGCACAAACGGTGCACATGAACACATCAAGTTCACTTGAACGGAACCGTCTGTCCCGCCGCCACCTGGTCCAGCAGGGCTTGCTCTGCGAGCACTTTGGCCACATACCCACCGTCATCTGTCAAAGCATAGCCTCCCAGATAAAACTTGAGCCCGTCTTCCAATGAACCGCCACGCAACTTGATCGCATCGGCCAACACCCCCACGCCCACCCGCAAATTGGTGATCGGATCAAACGCGGCCAACCTGCCCCCATAAGCTTCGTAGCGCTTGGCGTGAATGCCCGTCATGACTTGCATCAGGCCTTGGGCACCGGCATGGCTTTGCACATAGGGGTGAAAGTTGGATTCAATGGCCATCACCGCCAAAATCAGGTGCGGGGCCAATTTGGCTTTTCCGGACAAAACATGCGCCTCGGCCACCAGCGCCGCCAAAGGCTCGGGCGCCACTTTGTAACGGCGGCCCAACCAAACCGCCACCGCCGCCTGAGAAGGGGGCAGGTCTTGCAAAAGCACAGCGGTGGCCCGCTCGGCGGCATTTTCAGGCAACCACGAGATCAGCACCTGCCTGTCCCGCAGCCAATTGAACAAAGCATTCTCGCTCTGGTGCAACCAATTGGGATGCCACCACAGCGCCAGCACCAAGGCGGCCGTGCCCAAGCCCACCATGGCCAAGCCACTGTGGGTCACGATGAACAAGCCTCGCGCCAAATCGCGTAAAACAGTTCGGATAGGTAGGCACCAAGTGCAGTGAAAAGTCATGAATATGTACCCCTCGGCATTATAAATTTTTAACGCTCTGTCGTGCGGGGCATGCACACGGGATAATTCAGGCATGTCCCATCTTGCACGTGTGGTCGTCGGTCTGTCCGGCGGCGTCGATTCAGCCGTTACCGCCTACTTGCTCAAACAGCAAGGGCATGAAGTCATCGGCATTTTCATGAAAAACTGGGAAGACGACGACGACAGCGAATACTGCTCATCGAACGTTGACTTTGTGGATGCCGCGGCCGTCGCCGACGTGCTGGGCATCGAGATCGAGCATGTCAATTTTGCGGCCGACTACAAAGACCGGGTTTTTTCAGAATTTGTGCGCGAATACCAAGCTGGGCGCACCCCCAACCCTGACATTCTCTGCAACGCCGAAATCAAGTTCAAATCGTTCCTAGACCATGCCATGCGGCTGGGTGCCGAAAAAATCGCCACAGGGCATTACGCCCGCGTCCGGCAAAACAGCCAAACGGCTCGCCACGAACTCCTCAAAGGGCTGGACCCGTCCAAAGACCAAAGCTATTTTTTGCACCGCCTGAACCAAGCCCAGCTGTCCAAAACCCTGTTCCCAGTGGGCGAGCTGCACAAAACCGAAGTGCGCCGCGTGGCCGAAGAGATCGGCCTGCCCAACGCCAAAAAGAAAGATTCCACCGGCATTTGTTTCATTGGTGAACGACCGTTTCGCGAATTTCTGAACCGCTACATCAGCAAAGAGCCCGGCCCGATCAAAGACCCCACAGGCCGCACCATTGGCCACCATGTGGGCCTGAGCTTTTACACCCTGGGGCAGCGCCAGGGCTTGGGCATTGGGGGCATCAAGGCCAAGGGCGCGCAAAGGGGTGCGGGCGAGCACACCCCCTGGTTTGTGGCCCGCAAAGACATTGAGCACAACACGCTGTGGGTCGTGCAAGGGCACGACCACCCCTGGCTGTTATCGCCCCGCTTGCAAGCCACCGACCTGAGTTGGTGCGCTGGAGAGGCCCCTGAACCGGGGTCTTATGCCGCCAAAACGCGTTACCGCCAAACCGATGCCCCCTGCACCCTGAGCACAGGGGTGCAAGCCGATGGGCAGGCGGGGTTGGCACTGCAGTTTGAGCAAGCGCAATGGGCGGTCACCCCAGGTCAAAGTGCCGTGCTGTACGACGGCGAGGTGTGCCTGGGCGGCGGCGTGATCCAGTCGGCCAGCGCCTGCCCTGGCAATTCAAGCCAAACCCTGGCCTGAAACCTGCCCGATGGGCTAAGCGCCTCAGTTTTACACGTCGGACTGGTGCAATTTTTTGTGGATCTTTTGCCGACTGCGCCAAACAAACCACAACACCAGAGGCAACATCAAAGCCACAGCCATTTCAGGCTGGATCGGCACCCCCGAGGCCTTCAGCCCCTTGAAGCCGTAAAGAAGCAAACTCACCACATAGTAAGAAATCGCCGCCATCGACAAGCCTTCGACAGTGACCTGAAGGCGCAGCTGCAGCTCTTGGCCGCGGGTGAGTTTTTCCAGCAACACCTGGTTTTGCGCTTCGGTGGCAATGTCCACCCGGGTGCGCAGCAAGGCGCTGGTGCGAGAAATCCGCTCAGCCAAAGAAGCCAGCCGCTTTTCGGTGGCCTGCACGGTGGCCATGGCGGGCGACAAGCGCCGCTGCATGAACTCACCCAAGGTCTGCGTGCCCGAAATCGGCCGTTCACGCAGCTCCGCCAAGCGCTGGCTGACCAAAGTGTCGTAGGCCCGGGTGGCAGAAAAGCGGAACCCATGCTCGGCCGTCGCGCGTTCAATGCTGGCCGCCAAAGACACCAGCAATTCCAGCAAGGCTTCGTCACTTTCGCCTTTGCGCTCCAGCAAACCCGTGAGTTCGGCCAGCTGTGCCTCGGCAGCTGACAGCATGGCGGACAGGTTTTTGGCCGTCGGTAAACCGCGCAAAGCCATCAAACGGTAAGTCTCCAGCTCCAGCAATCGCTGAGAAATACGCCCGGAACGTGCCTCGCTGGTCCCCTCGGGTGCAACCACCAACATGCGCTCAAAACCATCGTCACCGATGCGGAAATGCGTCAGGATGCACGAATGCGAAGTCCCCTCTGCCGTGTTGCCCATGCGCGAAGCCAACACTGCACCTTCTCCCAACCAAGCCTGTGCGGTGGTGATCAAGTCGGGCTTGAGCGCATCGGCATGCAACATGCCCAAATGAATCGCCGCCATGGTTTGGCCGGGCAAACCGCGCAACCATTCGGTGCCGGTGGCCACGGCGTTCGCCAACTCGGGCAACTCAGCACCCCAGTGCGCGTGGTCGGGCAAGGGCTGAACAATGGAGTAACGCGTGAACTCAGTGTGCCGCTCCCACTTCACAGTGAAGTGATCGCAGCGCAGGCGCAAGAAGTTGCCCTGCAAACTCGCCAACTCCAAGTCGGCATGGCCTGGCAATTTGCGCAGATGGGCCCATTCCTGCTCGCGTGTCACGCCGTCGTTGAGAAGCGCCACATAAACGATCAAGGCAGGCAGGCGAACCCGCGCAGTGGGTCTGGCGTGCACTTCGTTGTGCAGTTCACGCCGTTGACCGTCTTCTGGCGGCAAGAAACAAGAGGTGATTTCGTTCATAAGGTCATTTTCACCGAGCTTTCAACCCCAGTCACGCTGGGCCTGATTCAGGCCAAACGGGGGCCGGGGACTGGCACAGCGGAATCGGGCACCAGCAGTTGCCCCTGAATTAAGCCACGGACTGTGGCCACCAGCAAACTGCCGATCACCAGCGTGATCGCCAGCAACCACCAACCGGCCAGCGTCTGCGCCCATCCTGCCGTGGGCGTCAGGTGCAAAGACAAAGCCGCCGAAGCAGCCAGAGGAAATGACATGGCCCAAAACGTCATGCCAAAGGGCTGCTGAAGGCACCGTTTGAACACGCTCATGGACACCAAGGTGAACAACAAGGCCACACCCCACAACATGTGCACCAGCACCTCGGGCGCCCCCAGCTGGTACCCCGACAAAGCCAACACAGAAGGCGGGGCGATGGTGATGAAGGTGGTCGGCATCAAGCGCAGCGGCCACAACCCAACCAGGCCAATGCGCACCAAAACCAACGCCAGCAACACAGGCCAAAGCACCGCAGCCATGCCGAACTGCGCGGCGGCCCACACCGGGTGCCCCAAAGACACCCCCGCCAAGGCGGGCAGCACATTGCCCACCACAGGAACAAACAAAGCAGGCGTCATCGATGGCCAAAAATCGTCTGCGGTCAATCCCGGCTTGAACCACCGCCGCACCACCCCCACGGTGACCAACAGCAAGCCTGCAGAGCCCGACATCCAAAGACCATCGGCCCACACGCTGACCCCACCGTGCGCCCATAAAACCGTGGCCATCAACACCAAGGACGCCGGCAAGGCTGCCACAAACACCTGTTGCATGGGGTGGCGCATGTCGCCGAGCACCGCCGCCGGAAACCGCCACACGCGCCAGACGGTGGCCCCCAACAACACCACCAACACCCCACTGGCCAGCAGCCCCAAAGCGGCCGACACCTGCACAGCCAAAGGACCCCATTGAGGAACCGCACGCAACCAGGCCAATGACAAGCCAGACAAGCCCATGACCATGGCAAACCATGCAAAACCCAAATGCTGCACCGATGTGGGCAAAGTGCGTTCAGTCATGGCAGGGCATTTTTGGCGCAAAAAAAACCGTGGCACAAGCCACGGGTTCTGGACAAAGCCAAGGCTTTCATGTGTCAGAAAGGAATGTCGTCGTCCATGTCGTCAAAGCTGCTGGCAGCAGGCTTGGGTGCGGGTGCTGGTCGTGCGACTGGTGCACTGGCAGGACGGGCCATCGGAGCAGCCGGGCGGCCACCGCCTTCGTAGCCGTCATCGCCGGATGGGCCACCCATGCCCTGGCGACCGCCGAGCATCTGCATGGTCTCGCCCCGGATTTCGGTGGCGTATTTTTCGATGCCGTCTTTGTCGGTGTATTTGCGGGTGCGCAAGCTGCCTTCGACGTACACCTGTGAGCCTTTTTTCAGGTACTGGCCTGCGATTTCAGCCAATTTGCCAAAAAAGCTGATGCGGTGCCACTCGGTGGCCTCTTTCATCTCGCCCGTTGCTTTGTCCTTGTAGCGGTCGGTGGTGGCGACGTTGATGTTGCTCACGGCATCGCCTGAAGGCAAGTAGCGGGTTTCAGGGTCACGGCCCAAATTGCCGACGATGATGACTTTGTTGACGGATGCCATGTTTACTCCTACAGAAGGGATGGATTATGCGGCTTTTAAGCGTGGGGTTGAAGCGGGGCGTTCGGTTGCGGCATTTGCATGAACAAGGCCACCACCCACCACAGCAAGAGGACCGCCAACGCACCCAAAAACAACATCGGGCTGCCAAAACCCTTGACCAAGACGCCTCCCAGCCAGCCTCCCACAAAGAGGCCCAGCGACTGCAATGTGTTGAAAACGCCAATGGCGGTGCCCCGCACCTCGGTCGGTGCCATGCGCGAAGCCAAGCTGGGCAGGGTCGCCTCTAAAACGTTGAAAGCACAAAAAAACGCAAACATCAAAGCCGCCAAGGGCCACAACTGGGCCGTGGCAAGCGACTCCACGAACAAACCCACCTGAACCAGCGCCAGCAAGGCGATGGCGAACAAAAAGACCTTTTTCAATTGCCCTCGCCGCTCCAAGGCGAACACCCCACCCATGAGTGCAAAAGAGCCCAACACGGCAGGCAGGTAAACCTGCCAGTGGTCGGCTTTGGGCAAACCCGCCTGCACCAACATGGCGGGCACAGGCACCCACATGGCCAACTGCACCGCATTGAGCACAAAAACACCCAAGTTCAGGCGCAACAGGCCCCAATGCGTCAACACCTGCTTGAAACCCCCGCGAGGACTGGCCACCTTGGGTGCAAGCTCCGCAGGCACGCCCCAGACCACCACCGCCACCCCGATCAAAGCCAAGCCACCCGTGACCTGAAACAAGCCCGTCAGACCAATCGCCCCGACCAGCACCGGTGACACCACCAAGGACAGGGCAAACACCAGACCGATGCTCACGCCCAACAAAGTCATCGCTTTGGTGCGCACGCTGTCGCGGGTCAAATCCGCCAAAAAGGCCGTCACGGCTGCAGAAATGGCCCCCGCCCCTTGCAAACTGCGGCCCACCAGCAAGCCCGTCAAGTCGTCGGCTGCTGCAGCCCAAAAACTGCCGAGCGCAAAAATGATAAGGCCCAAGGCGATCACCCTTTTGCGGCCAAAACGGTCCGACGCCATGCCAAAGGGCAACTGCAACAAGGCTTGCGTCAGGCCATACATGCCCATGGCCAAGCCCAACAGGGCCGGGTCATCACCACCGGGGTATTTGCGTGCTTCTAAAGCAAACACGGGCAAAACCATGAACAAACCCAGCATGCGCAGGGCAAAAATCGACGCCAAGGATGCGCTGGCACGCCGCTCCATAGGCGTCATGGAGGAGGACAAGTCGGCTGAGGGTATGGCAGTGGATGGGGTCACGCTAAACAGCCAAAGGCAGTGAATCAGGACTGGCGATTGTCCCTGATTGGCGGCCTCCCCGGCCCGAAACGCGCCAACAGGGATAATCAAAGGTTTTGCTGATCTGGCCGCCCAACGTGAAACTTGCTGACTCCCCTCTCTTGCCTGACGAACCCGAACAAGCGCGGTATCTGGCCTCAGCGCTGCGGCAGACCCACATCAGCGTGCGCGGAGCGCGCACCCACAACCTGAAAAACATTGACCTCGACATCCCCCGCAACCAGCTGGTGGTGATCACCGGCTTGTCGGGCTCTGGCAAGTCGAGCCTGGCTTTTGACACGCTGTACGCCGAAGGCCAGCGCCGCTACGTGGAAAGCCTGTCGGCCTATGCGCGGCAGTTCTTGCAGCTGATGGACAAGCCCGATGTGGACCTGATCGAGGGCCTGTCGCCCGCGATTTCCATCGAGCAAAAAGCCACCAGCCACAACCCGCGCTCGACTGTGGGCACCGTGACCGAAATCCACGACTACCTGCGCCTGCTTTTTGCCCGCGCCGGCACACCGTATTGTCCCGACCACAACCTGCCCCTGCAGGCGCAGACCGTGAGCCAGATGGTGGACGCCGTGCTGGCCCTGCCCGAAGACACCAAGCTCATGATCCTCGCGCCCATTGCCCGCGAGAAAAAAGGCGAGTTTGAAAAAGTCTTCGAGCAAATGCAAGCACTGGGCTATGTGCGCTTTCGCATCAATGGCCAGACGGTGGAGATAGAAGACCTGCCCACGCTCAAGAAGACCGAGAAACACAACATCGACGTGGTGGTGGACCGCATCAAAGTCAGGTCAGAAGAAGATGCCAAGGCCAGAGACGCCTTGCGCCAGCGCCTGGCCGAGAGCTTTGAAGCCGCGCTGCACCTGGCCGAGCACCGCGCCGTGGCGCTGGAAATGGACACGGGGAAAGAGCACCTGTTCAACGCCAAGTTTTCCTGCCCGGTGTGCACTTATTCCATCAGCGAGCTGGAACCACGCCTGTTTTCCTTCAACTCACCCATGGGCGCTTGCCCCACTTGCGACGGAATCGGCAGCATGGCGTTTTTCGACACGGAGCGGGTGGTGGCCTTTCCCTCGCTGAGCCTGGCCAGCGGTGCGATCAAGGGCTGGGACCGGCGCAACGGGTTTTACTTCAGCATGCTTGAAAGCCTGGCCAAGCATTACCAGTTCGACATCGAAACGCCTTTCGAGAAACTCGCACCCACACACCAGCAAGTCTTGCTGCACGGCTCGGGGCTTGAAGAAATCAAATTCAGCTACGTCATGGAGTCGGGGGCCTCGCAAGGCAAAAAGGTCAGCAAGAAGCACCCCTTTGAGGGGATCATCCCCAACATGACGCGCCGCTACCGCGAGACCGACTCGGCCGTGGTGCGCGAAGACTTGGCGCGTTACCGCAACATGCAGGCTTGCACCAGCTGCCACGGCACGCGTCTGCGGCGCGAGGCGCGCCATGTGCGCATTGGTGAAGGCGCACAAGCCCGCGCCATTTACGAGATCAGCCACATCACGCTGGGCGAATCGCAGCAGTATTTTCAGGGCCTGAGCATGCACGGTGCCAAGGCCGAGATCGCCGACAAGGTGGTGCGCGAGATCGCGCTGCGCCTGAAGTTCCTGAACGACGTCGGCCTCAATTATTTGAGCCTGGACCGCAGCGCCGACACCTTGTCGGGCGGCGAGTCACAACGCATCCGACTGGCCAGCCAGATTGGTTCGGGCCTCACGGGCGTGATGTACGTGCTGGACGAGCCCAGCATCGGCCTGCACCAGCGCGACAACGACCGCCTGATCGGCACCCTGCAACACCTGCGCGACATCGGCAACAGCGTGCTGGTGGTCGAGCACGACGAAGACATGATCCGCGTGGCCGACCATGTGATCGACATGGGGCCCGGCGCGGGCGTGCACGGCGGGCGCGTGATGGCCCAAGGCACCTGCGCCGACATCTTGGCCGCACCCGATTCGGTCACAGGCCAGTACATGTCCGGCCGCAAAAAGATCGAGATCCCCAAACGCCACAAACCGGGCAAGGACTTCATTGAGATCGTCGGTGCGTCGGGCAACAACCTGAAAAATGTGAACGTGAAATTCCCGGTGGGTCTGCTCACCTGCGTCACGGGTGTTTCGGGCTCGGGCAAATCCACCCTGGTCAACGACACGCTATACACCGCCGCCGCCCACCAGATCCACCGCGCCCACGACGAGGCAGCAGCCCACGAAGAGATCAAAGGCCTGGAGCATTTCGACAAGGTCATCAACGTCGACCAGTCGCCCATTGGCCGCACGCCGCGCAGCAACCCGGCCACCTACACGGGCCTGTTCACCCACATCCGCGAGCTGATGGCCGAGGTGCCTGCCGCACGCGAGCGCGGCTACGGCCCGGGGCGCTTTTCCTTCAACGTGACCGGTGGCCGCTGCGAAGCCTGCCAGGGCGACGGCATGGTGAAAGTGGAGATGCACTTTTTGCCCGACGTGTACGTGCCCTGCGACGTGTGCCACGGCATGCGCTACAACCGCGAAACGCTCGAAGTGCAATACAAGGGCCAGAACATTGCGCAGATTTTGAACATGACGGTCGAAGCCGCGCACCAGTTCTTCAGCGCCGTGCCCAACATCGCCCGCAAGCTGCAAACCCTGCTGGATGTGGGCCTGACCTACATCCGCCTTGGCCAAAGCGCCACAACGCTGTCGGGCGGCGAGGCGCAACGCGTGAAGCTCGCGCTTGAATTATCCAAACGCGACACCGGCCGCACGCTCTACATCTTGGACGAACCCACCACCGGCTTGCACTTTGCCGACATCGACTTGCTGCTCAAAGTGCTGCACCAGCTGCGCGACGCGGGCAACACCATCGTCATCATTGAGCACAATCTCGACGTCATCAAAACCGCCGACTGGTTGATAGACATGGGGCCAGAGGGCGGCGCGGGTGGCGGCACGGTGCTGGGCGAAGGCACCCCCGAGCAACTGGCCAAAAACAAGGCCAGCTTCACAGGCCATTATTTAAAGCGCTTGCTGTGACGACCGCCCCACGTTTTGTCCCTCACGACCCTTTTCACCCTTTTGACTTGAAAGCTTGACCCACCCATGAAATCCGTTGTCCGTGCTTTTTTTCGAACCCTGCGTCTGGTGCTGGGCCCATTCATGTTGCTCAAAGAACGTTTGAGCCGACCCAGCGGCGTGCAACGCGACTCGACCGCGCAAGCGGCTGTCGATGCGCAATGCCAAAACCTGGCGCTCTACCAGTTCAGCACCTGCCCGTTTTGCATCAAGGTGCGTCAGGAAATGCACCGCTTGTCTTTGCCCATTGAGCAGCGCGACGCCCAGCACAACCCCGGCCACCGCAGCGCTTTGCAAGAAGGCACTGGCGCAACCCAGGTGCCCTGCCTGAAGGTCACCGATGCCAACGGCCAAGTCCAGTGGTTGCGCGAGTCGAGCGCCATCGTGGCGTACTTGCGCGAGCGCTTCACAGCGGCTTGATTGTGGGCCTGTGGTGGCTGCCGCTCAGCGCCAAGCGAGCACCACCACCGCCACCACCAGCGCGGCCACGCCCCAAAGGAGCAAGCGTGTGCGCAAGCGCAGCAGCTCTACCGCGCTGACCAGTTGGGCGTTTTGCTCGGCCAAGGCGGCCAAGGTTTCGGTCAATTGGGCTTGCATCTGGGCATGCCGGTCGATCTGAACTTGGGCCGCAATCAGCCGGTTTTTGAGCTCCCCCAAGGTGGGCAGCGGCTGCGCCACCAGATCGGCGGATGCGCCAGACTCTGGCACCGGCTCGGTGTTTTGGCGGTCCATCAACTTGCGCGCCGCTTTCAGCACTGCTGGGGCGTGTTCAATCACGTCACCCCAGGGAATGACTTTGAGCGCCAGCATCCAAGGTACAGGCATGGGAATTTTCCTTTTGGTTTCAAACGAACCAGTGGCCTCCACCATACACAAGTCAGGAATACACGGGTTTCATACCCCGAGAATGGGCGGGCCAAGGCATCACACTGCATGTAATTTGCTTGACACCATTTGAAACGTCTGTTCACACGCCGTTCATCTGGCCCACACACAATGTGGGGTTGTTTCACGGGATAACACATGACCACCACACGCACACACTACGACAGCCTGAGCCGGGCACT
>NZ_CALBEX010000406.1 GCF_937889215.1 uncultured Limnohabitans sp. | reverse complement strand
ATGCAGCGCTGCTGGCCCGCATGGAAGCGGTCTGGACAGAACGCTCAGACAGCCAACGCAGCCAAGCCTGGATTGACCGGCAGCTCGACAAAATCCAGCATGCACTGCTGGCCATGGGCCGCGGATTGGGCGATCAGGCTTTTTGCTCCGGCGTTTACCTCAGCCTCTCCGACATCGCCGTCGGCTGTGCGTTGGGGTATTTGGACTTCAGGTTTCCGCAAATTGACTGGCGCACACCACACCCGAATTTGCACAAGCTCTACGACAAATTGTCATTGCGCCCTAGCTTCATCGACAGCTTGCCCAGCTAAGCGGGCGCCGGCCCTTCTTTGGCATGTTCGGCTTTTTGGCGGCCTTACAGCCGCCGTGCGAGCGCTTAAACTCCTGTCTTTGACCGACACAACAAGGAAGAACCATGGGCGCGCAGTGGAAAGCAAAAGGCAAGGCACAGGCAGCAGATGCACGAGGCAAGCTGTTTGGTCGCCTGGCCAAGGACATCATGATCGCGGCCCGCAACGGCGCCGACCCTGGCGCCAATTCGCGCCTGCGCCTGGTGGTCGAGCAAGCCCGCAAGGTCTCCATGCCCAAAGAAACGCTGGAGCGCGCCATCAAAAAAGGCGCGGGCCTGCTGGGCGATGCCGTCAGCTTTGAGCGCGTGATTTACGAAGGCTTTGCGCCGCACCAGGTGGCCGTGATGATCGAGGTGCTGACCGACAACGTGAACCGCAGCGCTTCTGAAATGCGCGTGCTGTTTCGCAAGGGCCAACAAGGCACTTCGGGTTCGGTGTCTTGGGACTTTGACCATGTGGGCTTCATCGAAGCCGAACCGGCCCAAGCGGGCGCTGACCCTGAGCTGGCCGCCATCGAAGCCGGCGCGCAAGACTTTGAACCGGCCGACGAAGACGGCGTGACGGTGTTCATCACCGAAGCCACCGACCTGGACTTGGTCAGCCGCGCCCTGCCCGAACACGGTTTCACCGTGGTGTCGGCCAAGCTGGGCTACAAACCCAAAAATCCGGTCGACCCGGCCAACCTGAACGCTGAGCAACTCGAAGAAGTCGAAGCCTTTTTGGGTGCCATCGACAACAACGACGATGTGCAAAACGTGTTTGTGGGGCTGGCGGGTTAAGCGCCAAGTCTTCTCTGCCAAGGGCCTGCCGGGACGTTCCCGGCAGGCCCTTTTTCTTGGGTGCGCCGTTCAGAGCAACTCTTGTTTGGTGCACACCCACGCACCAAACAAGGGAAATTCCAGCGCTGCAAAAGATTTGCGCACACCTATGATGCGCAAATCTTGCATACAAGATGCTAAAACATCTGGCACGGTATTCGCTAGAGGTTCAAGCAAAGGAATCCCTCGCCCGTGAACTCCAAAGACATTGCCGACCGGATCGTGGAAGCGATCCTGGCCCAAAAGCTGATGCCCGGCGCACGCCTGGGTGAGCAAGCTTTGTCGATGCTGTTTGACTGCAGCCGCACCTTGGTGCGTGAGGCGCTGATGCAATTGGCCGCTCGCGGCATCGTGCAGGTCAGCTCGCGCCGGGGCTGGTTTGTGGTGCAACCGTCCAAAACCGAAGCACGCGAAGCCTTTGAAGCCCGCAAAGTCATAGAGACCGGCCTGATTCGGAGCGCCGGCGCGATGGACAAGGCCACACTCAAGCGCCTAAAACAACACATTCAACAAGAAAAAACAGCGCTCAAACAAGACGACGTGGGCCGCCGTAGTTTTTTGCTGGGCGACTTCCATGTGTGCCTGGCAGAGTGTCTGGGCAACCAGCTGCTGGCCGACACGCTGCGCGACTTCACAGCACGCACCACGCTGATCGCCATGCTTTACCAATCCAGCCACGACGCGGTGAAGTCTTGCCAAGAACACATTGAGATCGTGCAAGCGCTGGAGCGGGGCGACAAGGAAACCGCCGAGCAACTGATGGCCCAGCACATTGGCCAGGTGCAATCAGCCCTGCAGATCAACGCAGCCCCCACAGACCCACTGGCCGAATTGCGGCTGGCATTGGCCCCTATGAGCACGTCGCTGGCAGCCAAGAAGACCGCCCGGCTCACGCCACGACCGGTGCCACTTGCCTCTTCTTCCATGGCCTCTTCTTCCATTTCCTCTTCCGACTCACCTTCCACTTACCTAGGAGCCTTGCTATGAAACTCTCGAAACGCCTTGCCTTGTCCGCTGCCGTGGCCGCCAGCCTCTTGACCTTGGCTGGTGCCAGCCACGCCCAAGCGGCGCTGGACAACATCCAGCAAACCAAGCTGATCAAAATCGCCATCCCCACCGACTTTCCGCCTTATGGCTTTGTTGGCATCGACCTCAAGCCCCAGGGCCTGGACATCGACATGGCCAATTTCATTGCCGCCAAAATGGGCGTCAAGATCGAGCTGTTGCCCGTGACCAGCGCCAACCGCATCGCTTACCTGCAAACCAAAAAGGCCGACCTGGTCATCTCGACTTTGGGCAAGAACGCCGAGCGCGCCAAGGTGATAGATTTCACATCGGCCTATTCGCCTTTCTTTCAGGGCATTTACGGTCCTAAAACCATCAGCATCAAAACGATGGCAGACCTGGCCGGCAAAACCGTGGGGGCCACGAGAGGTGCCCTGGAAGACCAGGAGCTGACCAAAGTGGCCCCGGCCGGTACAGAGATCAAGCGATTTGAGGACAACAACGCCACGGTCTCGGCTTTCGTCGCAGGCCAAACGCAGCTGCTGGCCACCGGCGTGTCGGTGGCGGGGGTGATGATGCAAAAGAACCCCCAGCTGAACACCGAATACAAGTTGCTGCTCAAAGACAGCCCCAACTTCATCGGTGTGGGCAAGGGCGAAGACGCGCTGCGGACCAAGGTCAACGCCATCATTGCCGAGGCCAAAAAATCAGGCGACATCGACAAGATGGCGCAAAAGTGGCTGGGCCGTCCTGCTGGCCAGTTGCCTGAATAAGCCCTTCAAGGAAAACCATGGCCATTGAGCTGGACTTTGCAGCGGTTTTGACCGAGTGGCCCTTGCTGGTCAAAGGCGTGGCGTGGACGCTCGGCCTCACGACCGTGTCTGCGGTGCTGGGCGTGCTGCTGGGCATTGGCTGCGCTTGGGTGCGCACCCAGGGGCCGAGCTGGAGCCGCCCCGGCGTGGCCACTTATGTGGAGCTGATCCGCAACACGCCCTTCATCGTCCAGCTCTTTTTCATCTTCTTTGGTCTGCCTGCCATGGGCGTGCGGCTGAGCCCTGAGTGGTCGTCGGTGATCGCCATGGTGATCAATCTGGGGGCGTATTCGGCCGAAATCGTGCGGGCCGGCATCCAGACCACGCCGGCCGGGCAGATCGAAGCGGCCATGAGCCTGGCCCTGTCGCGCATGCAAACCTTTGTGTGGGTGGTGCTGCCACCGGCCTTGCAACGGGTGTGGCCTGCGCTGGTCAGCCAGATCATCATCGTGATGCTGGGCTCGGCGGTGTGTGGGCAAATCTCGACCGAAGAGCTGAGCTTTGCCGCCAACCTGATCCAGAGCCGCAACTTCCGCGCCTTTGAAGCCTTCATCGTCGCCACCGCCATTTACCTGCTGCTGTCTATAGCGACCCGCGCCACGCTGAACTGGTTCGGCCAACGCTTCTTATTCGGAGGCCGCCGTGGTTGAATTTTCTCTTTGGGACATCGTCAGCAACTTGTTGCTGGCCGCGCGCTGGACCATCGTTTTGTCACTGATCGCCTTTGTGGGCGGCGGCTTGGTGGGCTTGGCCTTGCTGGTGGCACGCACCACGCACAAGCGCAGCTTGCAACGAGCGGTGGCCGTGTATGTGCAAATTTTTCAGGGCACACCTTTGCTGATGCAGCTGTTTCTGGCTTACTTTGGCCTGGCCATACTGGGCGTTGAAACCTCGGCCTGGACATCGGCAGCCGTGGCCTTGACGCTCTACAGCAGCGCTTTTCTTGCCGAAATTTGGCACGGCTGCGTCAAGTCGATTGGCAAAGGCCAGTGGGAAGCCGCGCAAAGTCTGGCGCTCAATTTTGGCGAGCAACTGCGCTACGTGATCTTTCCGCAGGCCGCACGCATTGCGGTCGCGCCTACCGTGGGCTTTTTGGTGCAGGTGGTCAAGGGCACAGCACTGGCTTCGGTCATTGGTTTTGTCGAGTTGACCAAGGCGGGCACTATGATCACCAACGCCACCTTCAAACCCTTTGTGGTCTACAGCTGTGTGGCTGTTTTGTATTTCCTGATCTGCTACCCGATCAGCCTGTATGCACGCTCTCTCGAAGGCAAATTCCATGTCCAACGCTAACCCCACTGCTGCCGTTGCCGTTGCAGGCCTGCGCAAATCCTATGGCAGCAACGAAGTCCTCAAGGGCATCGACCTGCAAGTGCAGCCGGGCGAAGTGATCGCCATCATCGGCAAAAGCGGCTCGGGTAAAAGCACGCTGCTGCGCTGCATCAACGGGCTGGAAACTTTCCAGCACGGCAGCCTGACGGTGCAAGGCCAAGCACTGGTCTATTCAGACCCTGCTGCGATGCGCACCCTGCGCCAGCAAGTCGGCATGATCTTCCAGTCGTTCAACCTGTTTCCGCACCTGACGGTGGGCAAAAACATCCAGCTGGCCCCGGGCTTGGTCAAACAGCTGCCAGCCGCCGAGACCGAAGCCGCAGCGCGCCGTCTGCTGGCGCGTGTAGGTTTGGCCGAAAAGTTTGACGCTTTCCCAGACCAGTTGTCGGGCGGTCAGCAGCAGCGCGTGGCCATTGCCCGCGCCCTGGCCATGTACCCGGGCATCTTGCTGTGCGACGAAATCACCTCGGCGCTCGACCCCGAACTGGTGGGCGAAGTGCTGGCCGTGGTCGAATCACTCGCGCAAGAAGGCATGACCTTGTTGATGGTCACGCACGAGATGAACTTTGCGCGCAAAGTGAGCGACCGAGTGATCTTCATGCACCAAGGTTTGGTGCATGAACAGGGCACGCCCGCCGAGCTGTTTGCCCACCCGAAGACGCCGGAGTTGCAGCAATTTTTGTCGTCTTTGCACTGAGGCCAAATGCAGGGCTTGTATTGGGAGCCCTGGCAGGCACGGCTTTCTCCGTGGCCGACGCCACGACCCACCGCGGGTTGTTCATCGCAAAAAGCCTGCGGTCGGTGTGCGCTTTCGGCCTCAGGCCGATAAGCGCCGCGCCCGCACCGCCTGCGCCAGCGCATCCAACACCGGCACCGTCTGCGCAAAGCTGATGCAGGCGTCGGTGATGGACACGCCATAGGCCAGCGCCTGGCCTTCTTTCAGGTCTTGACGGCCTTCTTGCAAATGGCTCTCGATCATCAGGCCCATGATGCGGCGGTCACCTGCAGCCACCTGAGCGGCCACGTCGTGCGCCACCTCGATTTGTTTGCTGTGCTGCTTGCTGCTGTTGGCGTGTGACACGTCCACCATGACCTGCGGCGCGATGCCCGAGGCCTCCAGCGCTTTGCAGGCGGCATCGACGTCGGCCGCCGAATAGTTGGGCGCTTTGCCGCCGCGCAAGATGATGTGCACGTCTTGGTTGCCGCGTGTCTCAAATATCGCCGCTTGGCCCATCTTGGTCATGCCCATGAAGGCGTGCGGCGCTTTGGACGCCACCACCGCGTCGGCCGCGACTTTGACGCCGCCGTCGGTGCCGTTTTTGAAGCCCACCGGACACGACAAGCCGCTGGCCAGCTGGCGGTGGCTTTGGCTCTCAGTCGTGCGCGCACCGATCGCGCCCCAGGTGACCAAGTCGCTGATGTATTGCGGGCTGAGCAAATCCAGAAACTCAGTGGCCACGGGCAAGCCCAAATCAATGATGTCCAGCAACAATTTGCGCGCCATCTCCAGCCCCTGGTTCATGGCAAAGCTGCCGTCCAAGTGCGGGTCGTTGATGTAGCCCTTCCAGCCTACGGTGGTGCGGGGCTTTTCAAAGTACACGCGCATCACGATCTGCAGGTCTTTGGCGTGCTCGTCGGCTTGGGCCTTGAGCAGCCGGGCATAAGCGATGGCCTGTTCATGGTCGTGGATCGAGCACGGGCCGACCACCACCACCAAGCGGTCGTCTTGGCCTTGCAGCACCTGCGAGATGTCTTGCCGCGAACGCTCCACCAGTGCCAAGTGCGCGGGCGATGCGGGCAGGCGCTCTTCGAGCAATGCGGGCGTCATGAGGGGGCGCACCGAAGCGATGCGGGTGTCGTCGATGCGGGTTTTGTCTTGGGTGGAGAGCATGGGGGCGCTTGAAAGATCTGGGAACGGGGCGGCCCAGTATAAAAGCGCAGGCGGCTGCGTTTTGGCGGCTGACGTTCGGGTTGGCGAGTTTCCTTCGCCTTTTCGCCACCTTTTCCCCGCCCCTTCCCGCCCTTTGAGACCCGGTCACAATGGGCCGCATGAAACGCATTTACGCCTATTTTTTTCGTGGCCTCATCAGCTTTTTGCCCGTCGGCCTGACGGTTTATGTGCTGTACCTGTTTGTGAGCTGGGTTGAAGGTTCAGCCATGCGCATGTTGCGCCCGATCACGGGTGACTTTTACCTGCCAGGACTGGGCATTTTGCTGGGCACGGCACTGATTTTGGTGCTCGGTTTTCTGGTGTCGCAACCTTTCATGACCCGGATGCTGAGTTGGGTGGAGCTGCCCTTCACCAACTTGCCTCTGGTCAAAAGCATTTACTCCTCGCTCAAGAGTTTTGCCGATTACTTTTCGCCACACGAGCGCGACGCCCAGCAGGTGGTGTTGCTGAAAAAACCCGACAGCGAGATTTCCATCATTGGCCTGGTGACACGCCAGAACCTGACCGACCTGCCGCTGGACGCACAAACCCGCCAAAACGTGGCGGTCTACCTGCCCATGGGTTACATGATCGGCGGCTACACCGTGTTTGTGCCACGCGAATGGGTGCAGGTGCTGGACATGTCGGTGGAAGAAGCCATGCGCTCTTCATTGACGGCGTGGATGGGCGGCGCGAAAAATACGTCCGATCCGACGTGACAGCCAGCCAGGCACTGCGCCTTAAACTGCGCATTCCCCTTGTTTGGATGATCTGCCATGACTTTGCCCCCACCCCAACTCGAACACCTGTGTAACGTGGCCGTCACCATCGCCGCACCCGTTGAAGTCGGCCACACCCCCGCCGGCCTGCGCCGCATGATCCCGATCACGGGCGGCACCGTGACCGGCCCCTTGGTGAATGGCAAGGTGCTGGCAGGTGGTGCCGACTTTCAATTGATTTTGGGCGGCGGCACGCAGGCGCACCTGGATGCGCGTTATGTGATCGAACTCGCCGACGGCAGCCGGGTGTTTGTGCAAAACACTGCGCTGCGCGTGGCTTCGCTGGAAAATTCACAGCGCATCATGAACGGCCAACCCGTTAACCCCGAAGAGATTTACTTCCGCTGTCAGCCCAAACTGGAAGCCACAGCGCCGCAGTGGGCTTGGCTGAGCGAAAGCCAATTTGTGGGCACCGGACGGCGTGCGCCCGATGGGGTGTATTTGAGTTTTTACCGGGTGCTCTGAACCCGGGGGACCGCCGATGTTGGTGTGCAAGCCCTCAGGTCTGCGCAGCCAAATAGGCCACGGCAGCGGCCACGCCATCGGTGCCAAAGGGGATTTTTTGCACCGTCATGGCCGCTTCGACACCCGCCAGCGCGCCCAAAATCATGGGCTCGTTCATGTCGCCCAGATGGCCGATGCGAAACACCCGACCCGCCAACGGGCCCAAGCCGCCCGCCATGGCCACCTGAAAGCGTTCACGCGCCACCGTGCGCAAAGCCTCGGGGTCGATGCCCGGTGCCACCTCGATGGCGGTGACCGAGGCCGAGCGCGTCTCGGGCAATTTGGCATGGAAACGCATGGCCCCCGGCACCGCCCAACGCTCGACCGCTGCGTGCACCGCGCCCGCCAAGCGCTGGTGGCGCGCCCACACATTGGGCAAGCCCTCTTCTTCAAGCAACGCGATCGCCGTCTCTAGCCCGGCGATGTGGGCCAGTGGCGGCGTGCCGCAAAACTTGGCCGACTGGTTGCTGCTGTCACGGCGTTGCCAGTCCCAGTAAAAGCGAGGTTGGGCATGACGGGCTGACCATGCCATGGCTTTGGCGTTCACGGCCACAAAGCCCAGACCGGGCGGCATCATCAGCCCCTTTTGTGAGCTGCCCAAGGCCACGTCCACGCCCAGCGCGTCCATGTCAAACGGACTGGCGGCCAGCGAGGCCACCACGTCCACCACATACAGTGCCGGGTGAGCCGCCGCATCGATGACTCGACGCACCGCCGCCAAATCGCTGGTCACGCCGCTGGCCGTGTCGGTGTGCACCACCATCACGGCGCTGATGCGGTGGTCCTTATCTTCGCGCAGGACTTGCTCGATTGCGGCCACGTCAAAGGGATAGCCCTCTTGGTAAGGCGTGCGCTGCAAAGCGATGCCCATACCCTCAATCTGGATCGCCCACTGGTCTGAAAAATGACCGGAACCGGCCAGCAGCAAGGTGTGCTGCGGCGACGCCAGGTTGGCCGCTGCCGACTCCCACATGCCATGGCCGTTGCTGGCAAACAAAAACACATCAGAGCGCGGGCTGTGTAAGAGCCGCTTCATGCCGCTTTCACATTCGGCAATCATGGCCGCCACACGGGGGTCGGACAAATCGGTCATGGGCCGCTGCATGGCGTGCATGACCTCGTCGGGCACATGGGTCGGCCCGGGCGAATGCACAAAGCGGATGCCGGGGATGCGGGGGGTTGACGGAGAAAAGCGGTTCATGCCATGCCTGCTTGTCGGTGAATGAGACATTTCAGTTTAAGTTGGCAAGTGTGCACAGCCTGTGCCTTGGGCGATAGCTTAGGCCAGGCCAACGACACAAATTGCCACTCCCACGCCATCGCCATCGCCATCGCACGGGATAATCCACGGAACCCTTTCACCTGCTGGCCCTGCCCGGGCCAGCACCTCATTCAAGGCCAGCCATGACCCCCTCACACACCGCAGTCAGCCGCGAGACCTTGCAACAAGCCTTGGGTGAATTGTTCGCCCCCTGGGTGCAGGCGCTCGACCTGCAGGTCGAGCGCTTCGAGGCCGACAGCGTGACCCTGCGCTTGCCGCAAAACGATCAACTCGCACGGGTGGGCGGCATGCTGTGCGGCCAAGCCATGATGGCCGCTGCCGACACGGCCATGGTGCTGGCACTGATCAAGCACTTTGGACAGTTTCGGCCTTGCAGTACGGTGCAGCTGTCGAGCAGCTTCATGAAACCCCTGTCAGGCCAAGATGCACTGGTCACCGCTCGGGTGCTGCGCGCAGGCAAGGCCATGGCTTTTGGCGAGATCGATTTGTCAGGAGCCGATGACGGCAAGAGCGTTTTCCGGGCCAGCACCACCTATGCCCTGATGTGAGGCGGGTTGTCAGCAGCCCGCCAGCCGAGCTTGGCTACAATACCGCCATTCTTGTTCTGAGGCCCCCCATGTCCAATCACAACGACGCACACACTTCTGACGATCCCGTGGAAAACGTGGTCAAGTACATCCCCATGGTCATCCCAGCCGCCGGTGCTGTGCTGATTTTCTTGCTGGCCTTCATCGCCGTGTTCATGGCCTGAGGTGTTCGACGCCCTGTCGGTGCGCCGTTAGCGGCCCACCACCCCAACCCGCAACGGCTCGCGCTTTGCGGGTTTTATTTTGTCCGCACCGGCATGATGTGCAACGCCCCTGGGGCGATCAGCAGTTGGAGCCACCCGCCGGCGCCAACTTGCAAACGTTGCAAGAGGCGGGTGGTCAAGTTCAGGGTGATGGTTTGACCGGGCAAGGCTTCAGGCCTGAGCGTGCACAGACTGATTTCACCCAAAGACAAGACTTCCAACAACTGACAGCGCATGCGGGTTTGGCCGGGCTCCCCAGCGCCGGGCAGCTCGCCTTCGGCCAGCACATCGACCTGCTCACCATTGAGCACCCAGGTCACCCGCGTGCCGTCGTCGATTTTGCTTTTGTCCACCACAGCCAGATCAATGGCCATTTCGGCTTGGCCGGACACCGTCCAACGCAGCCGTCCCCAGCCGGGTTGGTCCTTGAAAAATTGCCCTTCAAAGTGGTTTTGAATGCCCACCAACTCGGCCACGCGGGCGTTGCGGGGGCTGGCGAACACGCGGGCGGGCTCGCCGGTTTGCAGGGTCTGGCCTGCATCCACGATCACCACCCGGTCGGCCAGGCGGCGGGCCTCGGCCAGGTCGTGTGTGACCAACACCATGGGCACCGACACCTTCTGGCGCAAAGCGGCCAGTTCGCGGTAAAGCGTCTGGCGTGTGGGCGCGTCTACGGCAGAAAAGGGTTCGTCGAGCAACAAGACGCCGGGCAAGGCTTCTGGCGCTGAGGTATGGGCCGCCGACGGCCTGGGCATCACGCGCACCAGAGCACGCGCCAAGGCCACGCGCTGCTGCTGGCCGCCCGAGAGTTGAGACGGCCTGCGCTGGCTCAGCGTGGCCAGGCCCAAGCGGGCCAGCAAAGTTTGCACATCCTCGCCCGACCAGCCCGGCCCGGCGGCCAAGGCCACGTTGGCCAGCGCCGTCATGTGCGGAAACAGCGCGTACTGCTGGAACACCAGGCCCGCCCGGCGCTGCTGTGGGCTCAGGTTCAGGCCCGCTGCTTTGTCGAGCCAGGCCTGCCCCGCCACTTGAATGCGGCCTTGCACATCGGCCGGCGTCCACAGCCCCGCGATGGCGCGCAGCATGCTGGTCTTGCCGCTGCCCGACGGCCCAACCAGCGCCACCAGCTCGCCCGCGCCGCAGTCAAATTCGGCCTCTAGCCGAATGGGGCTGGCCGAGCGCAGTTGCACTTGCAAACCTTGCATCAGCGCTCCTGCAGGGCGCGGCCGCGCTGGCCCACCCTGTCAAACGCCAACACCAAGGTCAACGCGGTCAAAGACACGCCCACCAGCGCCAGCGCCATCACATGGGCCGACTGCAAATCCATGCCCTGCACCTTGTCATAAAGCGACACCGACAAAGTGCGGGTCTCGCCCTCGATGTTGCCACCCACCATGAGCACCACGCCAAACTCGCCCAAGGTGTGCGCCACCGTGAGCGCCATGCCGGCCAGCAAACCGGGCCAAGCCAAGGGCAGCTCAATGCGCCAAAAGGTCTGCCAGCTGGACAGGCCCGAGACCCAGGCCGCTTCGCGCAGGCTGTGCGGCACCGCCGCAAACGCCCGCTGAATCGGTTGCACCATGAAAGGCAAGTTGACCAGCACGCTCACCAGCAACAGGCCTTCTAAAGTGAAGACCAGCCGTATGCCTGATGCCGCCAACCAAGCGCCCAAGGCGCTGCCCTGGCCAAAGGCCACCAAAAAGTAGAACCCGATCACTGTGGGCGGCAGCAGCAAAGGCAGCAGCAGCAAAGCCTCCACCACGGGCCGACCGGCCCAGGCGGTCACGGCCAGCCAGCGCGCCAGGGCCAAGCCCAGCGGCAGCAAGACCAAGGTGGTCAAAACGGCCAAGGTCAATGAAACAGAGAGTGCGGACCAATCCATGGGGTGCAGGTTTGCAAAGGAGCTTGATTATTGCGGCAAGGCGTAACCATGGCGTACAAACAGCGCCTGCGCTTGCGGGCTGAGCAGGTACTGCTGCCACGCCACGGCAGCGGGGCTTGCCCCTTTGAGCAAGACCATGCGCTGGTGCAACGGCGTGTGCCCTGTCTCGGGCAAAGGCAAGGCCTGCACGCTGAGGGCTATGGCGGGCGCGGCGGCCAAAGACAGCGCGGTGATGCCCGCCTGCGCCGCCCCCGTGGCCACAAACTGGGTGGTTTGCCCGATGTTGTCGCCCATCACTTTGTGGCTGGCCAGCTGCCCCAACAGACCCAAGCGCTGCATGACCTGCTCGGCGGCCACCCCATAGGGGGCCAGTGCGGGATTGGCCCAGGCAAACTTGTCACCGGGCTTCAGGGCGTTGGCCACTGCGGCCAATCCTTGACGCCAAGGCAATGCTGAATTTTTAGGCACAACCAAGGCCAAGCGCCCCGTGGCGTAGCGCTGACCGTCGTCCAAGGTGCGGCCGGACCTCACCAATTGCCCCACCCAAGCCTCGTCGGCCGAGATGAACTGCTCGACCGGCAAGCCTTGCATGACCTGTCGGGCCAAATTGCCCGATGCCCCGAGATTCACATCCACTTGAACACCTGTTTGTTGCTTGTACTGGCTTGTAAGGTCAGCGAGTACAAACTTCAAATTGCTGGCAGCGGCAATTTTCACCACTTTTACGGTTTCAGCCTGACCGGGCATGGCCAGCGACAAGCAGCAGACGGCCGCCATGGCCAGACATGCGCGGCGCGGCTTCAGGGCTCTCGGCCATTTTCTATCCGGCATAACGTAATGCATTTTTTGCATGTATTTAATGGGGTTTTTGCTCTCTTTTGACAGGCACGGTCAAGGCGGTCTCCCTAAAATCGAGGCCCGCTGCTGACAACGATATGGCTTTGCGTGCATCGTCAGAACCCGTGCAGTATCTCAGCGCCTGAGCCGTTTTTTCAAAAAGCCCTGACCGGACTCTTTGAAAAAACGATTTTTAAACTTTGGAGCTTTTTCCATGAACTCACCCGTGATGCAGGGCCTGGCCCTCAATACACCCGCTTACGTTAAAAACGCCAAGCTGATCGCCTGGGTCGCCGAGATGGCCGCCCTGTGCAAGCCCGCCAACATCTATTGGTGCGACGGCTCACAAGAAGAATACGACCGCCTGTGCGCTGAACTGGTGACTGCGGGCACCTTCAAAAAGCTCAACCCCGCCAAGCGCGCCAACTCGTTCCTGGCTTGCTCTGACCCATCGGATGTGGCCCGCGTGGAAGACCGCACCTACATCTGCTCGGCCAAAAAAGAAGACGCCGGCCCCACCAACAACTGGATGGAACCCGCGCAAATGCGCACCACGCTGCACCCCCTTTTTGACGGCTGCATGGCTGGCCGCACGATGTACGTGGTGCCGTTCTCGATGGGCCCGCTGGGCTCGCACATCAGCCACATCGGTATTGAGCTGAGCGACAGCGCTTACGTCGCCGTGAACCAGAAAATCATGACCCGCATGGGCAAAGCCGTGTTTGATGTGCTGGGCACCGATGGCGAGTTCGTGCCTTGCATGCACACCGTGGGCGCACCTTTGGCTGCTGGCGAAAAAGACAAGACCTCTTGGCCTTGCAACCCCAACACCAAGTACATCGTGCACTACCCCGAGACCCGCGAAATCTGGTCTTACGGTTCGGGCTACGGCGGCAACGCGCTGCTGGGCAAGAAGTGCTTTGCGCTGCGCATCGCCTCGAACATGGGAAAAGACCAAGGCTGGCTGGCCGAGCACATGCTGATCTTGGGCGTGACCAACCCCGAAGGCAAAAAGTACCACGTCGCAGCAGCATTCCCCAGCGCTTGCGGCAAAACCAACTTCTCGATGCTCGTGCCGCCTGCAGCGTTTGACGGCTGGAAAGTCACCACCATCGGCGACGACATCGCCTGGGTCAAGCCGCACACCGACGGCAAGATGTACGCCATCAACCCCGAAGCCGGTTACTTTGGCGTGGCCCCCGGCACCAACATGAAGACCAACCCCAACTGCATGCTGAGCCTGCACAAGGACGTGATCTTCACCAACGTGGCCCTCACGGACGACGGCGACGTGTGGTGGGAAGGCATGGAAAAAGACACCGGCAAGCTGCCCGATCATTTGATCGACTGGCAAGGCAAGGACTGGACCCCCCAGATCGCCAAAGAGACCGGTGCCAAAGCCGCTCACCCCAACGCCCGCTTCACCGTGGCTTCGACCAACAACCCGGCACTCGACCCCGCCTGGGACGACGCTGCTGGCGTGCCGATCGACGCCTTCATGTTCGGTGGCCGCCGCTCCACCACCGTGCCCCTCGTCACCGAAGCGCGCAGCTGGACCGAAGGTGTGTACATGGCCGCGACCATGGGCTCTGAGACCACCGCTGCCGCCTTTGGCGCGCAAGGCGTGGTGCGCCGCGACCCCTTCGCCATGCTGCCGTTCTGCGGTTACAACATGAGCGACTACTTCCAGCACTGGCTCGATACCGGTGCCAAGGCCCAGGCTGCTGGCCACAAGCTGCCAGCCATGTACTGCGTCAACTGGTTCCGCAAGGGCGAAGACGGCTCGTTCGTCTGGCCAGGTTACGGCGACAACATGCGCGTGCTCAAGTGGATGATCGACCGCCTGGAAGGCAAAGCCCAGGGCGAGCAAACCATGTTCGGCGTGGCCCCCACTTACGCAGAGATCAACTGGAGCGGCATCGACTTCAGCGCCGAGCAGTTCAAGTCTGTGACCAGCATCGACCCCGCCGCCTGGCAAGCCGAGTTCAAGCTGCAC